>JAKEEW010000401.1 GCA_022616375.1 Sporichthyaceae bacterium | reverse complement strand
GTAGTACAGCGCGGTCGGGTGCCCGTTGGCGCGGCCGCCGCCGAGCAGCAGCTCGGCCCCGCGGTCGGCGGCGTCGGCCAGGTGCCGGTCCATCTTGGCCGCAGTGGCCTCGTTGTTCAGCGGTCCCATCGTGGTGGCCGGATCGAACGGGTCGCCGAGCCTGACTACCTCGGCTGCCTTGATCGCGGTGCTGACGAAATCGTCCCTGACGGCCGCAGCCACGATCACCCGTTCGCTGGCGCAGCACACCTGACCGGCGTTCCAGTACGCCCCGTAGGTGGCGGCCGCGGCGGCGATCTCGAGATCGGCATCGGCGCAGACCACGATCGGGCCGTTGCCGGACATCTCCATGATCGAACGCTTCAGCCCGGCGGCCCGAGTGATCCGCTCGCCGGTGGCCGAGGATCCGACGAAGCCGATCGCGTCCACGTGCGGGTGGGTGACCAGCGCCTCGCCGACCTCCCCGGGGCCGGGAATGATCGAAACCAGGCCGTCCGGCACGCCGGCCTCGGACAGCAGCCGGCCCAGCGCCAGGCAGGCCAGCGGGGTGTTCTCCGGCGGCTTGGCGACCACGGCGTTGCCGGTGGCCAGGGCCGGTCCGATGAACTCGCACATGATCATCAGCGGGAAGTTCCACGGCGTGATGGTTCCCCACACCCCGACCGGGCGGCGGAACGTGAATATCCGCTTGTTCCGGTCGGTGCTCGGGATCACCTCGCCGTAGAGCCGCTTCGCATCCTCGGCCGAGATCGAGAACAGCGCGGCCGAGTCCTCCACGTCGCCGTGCGCCTCGGCCAGCGGCTTGCCCTGCTCCAGCGTGGTCAGGCGGGCCAGCTCGTCGGCGTTCGCCTCGATCAGCTCTGCCACCCGGCGGCAGAGCTCGGCGCGCTCGTACACACTCCAGTGCTGGTAGTCGTCGAACGCCCGGCGGGCGGCCTGGACGGCTCGGTCGACCTCGGCGGCGGTGGCGACCGGGACCTCGGTCAGCTGCTCGCCGGTGACCGGGCTGCGGACCGGGACGGTACGGGCGGCCTCGCCGGTCGCATACTTCCCGGCCAGGTAGAACTCGGACACTGTCATGAGCCGATTCCTAGCAGACCCGACCGCCGGCCGGCGACCCACCTCTGCTCCCGGCCGAGCCTAGTGCCGGCGACGACGGGGATTCCCGACCCGTGTCGTCGATTCCCGACCTTGACGTGGATTCCCGGCCCGTGTCGTCGGTTCCCGACCCGTGTCGTCGATTCCCCGACCTTGACGTGGATTCCCGGCCCGTGTCGTCGATTCCCGACCCGTGTCGTCGATTCCCCGACCTTGACGTGGGTTCCCGACCTTGACGTGGATTCCCGGCCCGTGTCGTCGATTCCCGGGCGCTGCGCCAGCACTCTGACGTCGCCGGCGCGGCCGGTGCCGGACGCGCTAGCTGCGACCCCGAACCTTGTTGACCACCCAACGGATGATCATCACCACTAGCGCGATCTGGAACCCGCGAATGATCAAGATTGTGATCACGGCGCCGACGCCGGCCGCGTCACCCGGAGCGAACGCGGCCACCAGCATGGCGGCGGAGAGCACCAGGAAGACGATCCACAGAAGCTTGGCCTTGCCGGTGAGCCGGCCGGGCAGACCGCGCAAGTAGCGGCGCGAGCCGGCCGGCAGATGCCGCAGGGTCAGCCAGGCGATCGTGGCGTAGGTCGCGAGCAGCAACGTGCCGGCGATGGCCCGCGGCCACCAGGTCGGCAGGTCACCGCTGGACTCGGCGGCGATGGTGAGCAACAGCACGAACCCGCTGAGCAGCATCGCGTTCAATAGCCGGCCGAGCAGTCGCAGCGCGAGCTGATCCAGGTTGGCGCGCAGCACTTGCTCGTGCGGATCCATCTGGAGTGCGGCGGTCACCTGGCGGGCGGCCCGGCCCAGCCGGCCGCGGTTGAGATCCATGGCAGCGAGGTTGTTCATGGCCGCGGCGTTGTCCGGATCGAGCTCCAACGCTTTGTGGTACGCCGCGCGCTCCTCGTCCCGCCGCTTGTGCTTGTCTGCGGCGAGCCCGAGCAGGACGAACCCGTCCGCGTCGTGCGGATCCAGCGCGACCACCCGCTGGGCCACCGGGTACGCCTCCTTCGCCCGGGTCGGGCTGCCGAGCAGGGCGTGACCCAGGACCCAGTGCGAGGAGGACAGGTCGGGAGCCAGCCGGACCGCTTCGGTTGCGGCCGCGATGGCCTGGTCGTGCCGGCCGAGCTGGCTCAGCGCCAGCGCATGCAGCCGATGTCCCCATTCTTCGTCCGGCGCGGCCGCGATCGCGGCCGCTGCCGCCCGCCGCGCCGCCTCCGGCTGCTGCAGCCCGAGCTCGCACTGGGCCAGCAGGCACAGCGCCGGGGCGGAGTCCGGGCTGGCGCTCAGCACGCTGGTCAGATGCTGGCGGGCCTCGGCCCAGCGCCGGGTCTCCACCAGCGCCCGGATCCGGGCCAGCGAGGTATCGGTATCAGTCATCCCGATCAGGCCATCTTCCGGGTCTTGAGGTAGGCGAGCAGCTCGTCGTACTGTCCGCCCTCGTTCGCGAACAGCGCGACATTCCGGGCCGACTCCAGCCACGGCCGGATCGACGGTTTGATCTCGCGCAGCGCGGCTTCCAGGTCGGACATCGAGATCATGCGGGTGGTACCCGTCCGGGCCGAGTCCAGCAGTGCCCGTTCGGCACCGGCCTCGCACACGTGCGCCAGGTCCGCGCCGGAGAACCCGTCGGTCCGTTTGGCCAGCTTGGTCACGTCGATCGAGGCGATCGGCCGATCCCGCAGGTGATGGCGCAGGATCGCGGCCCTGGCCGGTTCGTCCGGCGGCAGCACCAGGATTGTGCGATCCAGCCGGCCCGGGCGGCGCAGCGCCGGGTCGACATCCCAGGGCGCGTTCGTCGCGGCCAGCACGAAGACGCCTTCGTTGGCCGTACTGACCCCGTCCAGCTCGGCCAACAGCTGGTTGACCGTAGACCGCATGGCGGAGTTGCGCAGCTGGGACCGTTTCTGCCCAAGCGCGTCGATCTCGTCGAGGAACAGCACGCATGGCGCGTTGCGGCGGGCCAGCTCGAACACGTCATGCAGGTTGCGCTCGCTCTGACCGATCCACATGTCCAGGATGTCGGCCAGCGACACCGAGACGAACTGGGCGCCGAGCTCGCCGGCCAGCGCACGGGCGATGAATGTCTTGCCGCAGCCGGGAGGACCGTAGAGCAGCAGGCCGCCGCGCAGGCTCTTGCCGTAGAGCGCCTTGAGCTCGGGATTGCGCATCGGGGCCAGGAACGCGGCCTCCAGGCGTGCCTTGACCGGCTCCATCCCGCCGACATCGGCCAGCGTGACGGTCGAGCGCTCCACGTCGTAGGCGGGCACGCCCTCGGCGTCTTCGGCGTCGCCGTCGACGAACATCGGCGGCACCACGCCGGCGAACTCGCCCTCGGCCCGGCTCCAGTCGAACCCTGCCTTGCCGTCGGTCGGCTGCTCCGCTTGATCGCGGCGAGGTAGATCTGGCTCGGTGACCGGATCCGGGGTCGTGACGCTGTCCGGCTCGGTGACCGGGTCCGGCGTCGCGACGCTGTCCGGCACCGGATCGTCCTGGGTCCGCGGCGGGCCGACCGACCCCATCGCGCGAGTCAGTAGCGATCGGGCTGGCGCCGAGGTCGGGTCGTGCTGGAGCACCACGCCGAGATGGGTCAGCGCCTCGGTCGCTTGATCACCGTCGATCAGCAGCTCGGCCAGGTGAAGCCGGAGCGCCACGTCGGTCGGAGCCGCTTGGACCGCGCGTCGCAGGCTGTCCAGGAGAGCATCGTGCACGGGCAGAGGTTATGACCAAGTCGGCCTGCACGCGAACCGCCCGAGCCGTAAGCACACAAGGCGATTCCTGACGCGCCCGTCATTCACACCCGCCGATCTGTCCACAGATGCCCGCCGTCCCCTGGCCCGCATCCGCCCCACCGGCGAGGCTCGGTGCATGATCTCGATGCGGCAGGCGATTGTGATCGGCGGTGTGGTAGCGGCGGTCGCGGCTGGCGCGGTGGCTCCCACCGCGGCGATCACGGTGCCGTCCCCCGGCGTCCCGGCGGCGGTGAGCACCGTGGGCACGCCCGCCGGCCCGGGCGAGCCCGGGTTCCCGGCGTCGGCTCCGAGCGGCTTGGGCTACCGCTGGCCGCTGGATCCACGACCACAAGTGGTGCGCGGGTTCCTGCCGCCGCCGCAGCCGTGGTTGCCTGGCCATCGCGGCGTCGACCTGGCGGCTCGCGCTCGGCAGTCGGTTCTGGCTGCCGGTGCCGGCACGGTGGCGTTCGCCGGGCCGGTGGCCGGGCGCGGAGTCGTGGTGATCCAGCACGGCGACCTGCGGACCACCTACGAACCGGTGCTGCCGGCGGTGCGGCGTGGCCAACTGGTCCGTGCCGGCGAGGTGATCGGCCGGCTCGCCGATGGCGGGCACTGCCCACCACCCGCGCACTGCCTGCACTGGGGGCTGCGCCGCGGCCCGACATACCTCGATCCGCTCCTGCTGCTCCGGCCCGGCCGGATCCGGCTGCTTCCGCTCGACCCGAGCTTGGCCGGTGCCATCCGGCCCCGGCCCGCTGGCGTCCAGTCCGGTGGCGCCCACCCCGGTGGTGGCCAGTTCGATGGTGCCCGATCAGTCCAGACCGACCAGCCTTGGCAGCCCGGCGGCGAGTCGCTCGTAGTCGGCCGGGCAGTTGTACAGCTGCGCCGACAGTCGCAGCAGGCCGATGCCGCTCCATGGCGCGATGGCGGTCTCGACCGCAAGCTCCTCGGCGATTCGGAGCATCAGCGCCTCCGCGGCCGGCTGGGTGCCGGCCGTGCCATTGGGCAGCGGGAGCACCCGCATGGCCAGCGCGGTCTCCGCAACGAGCCCGTCCGGGTCCAGCCGCAGCGCCTCGGCAATGACCCGTTGGCCGTAGCCGACCAGCGCGGCGTTGTGGTCGCGCACCTGCCGCCAGCCGAGCCGCGCCATGAACGCCAGCGCTTCCGGGGTCGCGAGCCAGGCGCTGTGATCGGCGGTGCCGACCATGCTGTACGAGTACGGAAAGCCTTCGGCCTCGCGCCACGACACCACGAGCGAGCGCATGCTCGACCGCCACGGCGAAGCCACCCAGAGCGCGGCACTCCCCCGTGGCGCGCACGCCCACTTGTGGAAGTTGCCGATCCAGAAATCGGGATCCAACCCATCCAGATCGACCGGCGTCATGCCGGGCGCGTGCGCGCCGTCCACCGGGACCGGGACGCCGCGTGCTCGCAGCGCCGGGATCAGCCGATCGACCGGGAACACCCGTGCGGTAGGCGAGGTGATGTGGTCGATGACGGCCAGCGTGGTCCGGTCGCTGATCGCACCGAGGATCGCGGACTCGATGCCGGCCGCGTCGGCGTCCAGCCGGATCGGCACCTCCACCAGCTGCGCCCCGGCATCCCGGCAGGCCCGCGCGATCGTCAGGGTCACCGTGCCGTAGCCGTGGTCGGTGACCACGACCTCGGAGCCGGGCCGCAACGGCAAGCTGGCGGCGACCGCGTTGGCGCCGGTGGTGACGTTGCTGACGAACGCGAAGCCGGCGGGATCGGCGCCGAGGAAGTCGGCGCAGATCAGCCGCGCGCGTTCTACCTCGGTGGCGAGCTCGCGGGTGAAGAACCGCATCGGGTTGGCATTCATGCGGTCCTGCCAGGTCTGCTGGCGCAGCTGCACGGCCAGCGGCACGGCTCCAAAGGAGCCGTGGTTGAGGTGGGCGACGCCCGGGTCGAGCGGCCACAACGCGCGCACCGCGGGCCAGCCCTCCCCCCAGAAGGGATTCGCGGCGCGACCCGCCACGTCAGTCCCGTGGCTCGGACAGCTTGGCCCGCAGTTGCAGCACAGACTTGGTGTGGATCTGACAGATCCGGCTCTCGGATACCCCGAGCACGTGGCCGATCTCCGCCAGGGTCAGACCCTCGAAGTAGTACAGGGTGACCACGGTCTTCTCGCGGTCCGGCAGGTTCTCGATCGCCCTGGCCAGACGTTGCCTGGTCTCCCTGGTCTCGAACGCGACGACCGGATCGACCGCGGCGGTGTCCTCGAGCGTGTCGCCCAGGCTCACTCCGCCGGTTCGCTCGATGCTCGCGGTCAGCAGCTCGTCGAGCGCGAGCACGTTGGCCATGGACAGCTGACTGAACGTGGCGTGCAGCTCGTCCAGGCCGATGCCGAGATGCTTGGCGACCTCGGGATCGTTCGGGTGCCGGTGCAGCTGCCCTTCGAGCTCGGCGTAGGCGCGCTCGATCGCCCTAGCCTTGGCCCGGACCGACCGCGGGATCCAGTCCAGCGCCCTGAGTTCGTCGATGATCGCGCCGCGGATCCGGCGGATCGCGTACGGCTCGAACTTCGTGGCGCGCTCCGGGTCGAACTTCTCGATCGCGTCGATTAGACCGAACACCCCGTAGGACACGAAGTCGGCTTGATCGACACTCGCGGGCAGACCCATCCCCACCCGGCCAGCGACGTACTTGACCAGCGGTGAGTAGTGCAAGATCAACCGTTCTCTGAGATGCGAGTCTCCGGTCGCCTTGTACCGCCGCCAAAGCTCGACCACAGGACCATCCGGGGATCCATCGACCGACTGCCGAGGCTCCTGCACCGAGTGCGCCGACGCACCGAGCGTGACCGTCGCACCGGCTGGCCGGCGGCCCGCCGCGGTGGTACGGGGTTCAGGCTCGGGGATGGGCGCGCTCATAGGTACGGATGAGCCTCTCGACGGACACGTGTGTGTAGACCTGCGTCGTCGCGAGCCTAGCGTGACCGAGTAGCTCCTGAACGCTACGCAGATCAGCCCCACCTTCGAGCAGGTGGGTGGCCGCGCTGTGCCGCAGACCATGCGGTCCAAGATCGGGAGCCCCGGATACCTGAGCTATTCGATCATGGACGACCGCCCGAACGATCCGGGGATCGATCCGGCGGCCCTTGATGCCGAGGAACACCGCGGTGCCGCTGTCCGGCCTGCGCAGTTGCGGTCGACCATGATCAAGCCAACCACCCAGCGCCGTCACCGCCGGCCGGCCCATCGGCACCGCGCGTTCCCGGCTGCCCTTTCCGAGCACCCGGATTAGCGAGCGCTCGTGGTCGATATCGGCGAGATCGAGCCCGCACAGCTCCCCGACGCGGACCCCGGTCGCGTACAGCAGCTCGAGAATCGCCTGGTCCCGCAGCTCCATGGCGGCTCGGTTCGGGTCCGCGCCGCGGCCGCCCTCGCTGTCGCCGCTGCCGCTGCCGATGCCCCGGCCGTCACCGTTGACGCTGCGGTCGCCGTCACCGCTGCCGTTGCCGCTGCTGTTGCTGTTGCTGTTGTGGCCGGTCGGCGGGCTGATCGGGGCTCGGTGCGCAGGATCGGTATGCCCGCCGTCCAGCAGACGCGCGGCCTGGTCCTGCCGAAGTACGGCGGGAAGCCGACGCGCCACCTTGGGCGTGGCGAGCGCCGATCCAAGATCCGAAGGCGTCAACTTGGCCCGGGCCGCGAAGCGGGTAAACGCGCGCGCAGCCGCCGCGCGCCGCGCCAGCGTGGTTGAGGCGCGCCCACGCGTCGCGGTACGCGCCAGCCAGCTGCGCAGGACGCCAAGATCGACCCCGGCCGGCTCGGTGACTCCCATCCGGGCCGCGTGCTCGAGCAGATCGCGCACGTCGTTGCAGTAGGCCCGGACCGTGTTCGCGGCCAGACCGCGCTCTGCGGCGAGATGCCGCTCGAATGCCTCGACGGCGGCGCCCAGGGCAGTGGGCGTCGGCATCTCGGCTGAGTCACTCACACAGCCCACGCTGCGGCCTAGGATCCGATCGGTCAAGCAACTTGGCCGCACCGATCGGCACGCGTCTCGCTGCCGGGAGACGCCGTGGCACCCAGGATCAGGCGCTCACCGACCGCACCTGATCACTTCTTGATGCGCCGCCAACCGCCTAGCACCTCCTCCACCCAGCCCTGCTCGACCAGCGTTTCCAACCCGGCGAGCACGGTGTCCGCGGCCAAACCCGCCCTGGTCGCGATCGCCTCCACCTCGCACACCGCCCGCACCGGCATCGCGTCGAGCACCCTGGCTACGTCCGGACCTAGCCGGTCGTGCTGGCGCACCGGACCGCGCACTTCCGGAGCCAGATCCTCGCCGATCCGCCCAACGACCTCGATCACCTCGGCCGCGTTGGTGACCAGCTCGGCCATCCCCTTGCGCACCAGCTGATGAACCCCCGCGGACATGGCGGAGGTCACCGGACCGGGCACCGCTAGCACCGGGCGGTACAGCGCGATCGCCTCACCTGCCGTGTTCAGCGCACCGCTGCGCGGGCTCGCCTCGACTACGACGGTGCCTCGGGTCATTGCGGCGATGAGCCGGTTGCGCACCAGGAAACGGCCGCGCATCGGCGCCTCCCTGGGCGGCAGCTCGCTGACGATCGCGCCCTCCTCGGCCACCCGCTCCAGCAATGCCCGATGGCCGGCGGGATAGGTCACGTCCACCCCGCAGGCCAGCACCGCAACTGTGCGGCCGCCCGCGGCGAGCGCACCCTTGTGCGCGCACGCGTCGATCCCGTACGCGGCACCCGACACCACCGTCCAGCCGCGATCGCACAGCTCCGCACCGAGCTCGGCGCCGACGTGGCTGCCGTAGCTGGTGGCGGCCCGCGACCCGACTACGGCGACGGACTGCGCCAGCACCTCGGTCAGACTCTGGCGACCACGAACCCACAGCGCGAGCGGCCGGCGGGCGCCCAGGTCGTCCACGCCGGGCGGCCACTCGGCGTCGCCCGGACACACCAAACGGCCACCCAACTCGGCGGCCTGGCGTAGGTCTTCTTCCACGTCGAGTCTGCCGAGCCGGGCCCGCCAGTGCCTGGCACGGTCGTGCTGAAGCACACCGCTGCGCAGATCGGCGAACACGGTGACCGCGCCGTACCGCTCGACCAGACCGACCATCGATTTGTCCACCGGCTCCACCAGCCGGCTAAGCGCGGCCCTGGCGTAGCGCTCGTCGACCCCGAGATCGTCCGCCGGCCTGCGCGGCAGGGCCACCACCGACCCGCCGGCCAGCATTCTCGCGCCTCGGCTGTCCACGATCAGGCCGTCCATCTCAGACCACCGCTCCCAGGTGACCGTCGGAGCGCAACTTGAGCGCGAGGTCGACCTCGGCCAGACCGGGTCGTGGCGCACCGTTCAGGTCGGCGATGGTCCACGCCACCCGAAGCACCCGAGCCAGGCCGCGGGCGCTGAGCTGCCCGCGGGACATGGCCCGCTCGACCGAGGTCGTGGAGCCTGGCTGGGGTGCGAACCGACCTCGCAGCTCGCGACCCGGCAGGTCGGCGTTGACTCGCCACGGCGTGCCGGCCAGGCGCCTGGCCGCCCGGTCGCGGGCTAGCGCGACCCGCTCGGCGACGGCCTGGCTGGACTCCCCGGTGCCGACCGTGACCAGGTCTGCCCGGCTCGGGCGGGCCACCGTAAGTCGCAGGTCAACCCGGTCGAGCAACGGCCCGGACAGCCGAGCCAGGTAGCGGCGGCGCGCCATAGCCGGGCAGCCGCACAGCTCGTCCGCCGAGTCGCCCAACCCGCACGGACACGGGTTGGCCGCCATCACGAGCTGAAACCTGGCCGGGAACCGGGCTACCGCCTGCGCCCGGGCGATCACTACCTCGCCGGACTCCATCGGCTGCCGGAGCCCGTCGAGCACGCCGGCCCGAAACTCCGGCGCCTCGTCGAGGAACAGCACGCCGTGGTGGGCCAGGCTCACCGCTCCTGGCCGGATCGTGGTCGAGCCGCCCCCGACGATTGCCCCGACCGATGCGGTGTGGTGCGGGTTGCAGAACGGCGGCCGGGTCAGCAACGGTCGGTCCGCAGGCAGCATGCCGGCCACCGAATGGATCGAAGTGACCTCGAGGGCGGCGTCGAGGTCGAGCGGCGGCAGGATCCCGGGCAACCGCTCGGCGAGCATGGTCTTCCCGGCGCCTGGCGGCCCTTGCAGATAGAGGTGGTGGCCGCCGGCCCCGCTCACTTCGAGCGCTCGGCGAGCCGGGAGTTGACCGCAGACGTCGGCGAGATCGAGTGGATAGTCCGCCGAGCCGGACTGAGTCGGGGCATCCGGCCCGAGCACCGGGTCGGGCTCGGGCTCCAGGTCCAGCGCCTCGTCGTCCGGAACCTCGCCACCGAGCAGTCCGACCAGCTCGGCCAGCCCGCGGACCGCGAGCACCTCGGCGTCAGGCACCAGCTCGGCCTCGGCCCGGTTGGCCGCAGGCACCGCGAACCGCTTCATCCCGGCCCGGACGGCCGCGAGCACGGCAGGCAGCACACCCCGGACCGGTCGGACCCGGCCGTCCAGCCCCAGCTCGCCGACCAGGACGAGATCGGCAAGCGCGGCCCGCGGCACCGCCCCGCCGGCGCCGAGCACGGCACACGCGACCGCGAGATCGAAGCTGCTGCCTCGCTTGTGCAAGCTCGCCGGTGACAGCGACACGGTCATCCGCCGATCTGGCCAGCTCAAGCAGGAGTTGATGACCGCGGCCCGGACCCGGTCGCGAGCCTCGTAGAGCACGGCATCGGGCAACCCGATCAGCGTGAACCCGGGCAGGCCAGGCCCGATGTGGGCTTCCACCTCGACGACATGGCCGGCGAGCCCGACCAGGCCCACCGCGTAGGCACGTGCGAGCGCCATCTCAGAGCACCCCTCGGCGGTGCTCGACCTGGGGCCCGCCGCGCCGCGGGCAGAGCACTCCTACGACGTCGAAGCGGACGTCGGGGACGGATAACCCGGCAAGCTCGAGCCAATGTGCGGCCAACTTGCGCTGACGGCGTGCCTTGGCCACGGTGACCGCCTCGAACGGAGTGCCGTAGCCGGCCCCGCGCCGGGTCTTGACCTCGCAGAACACCAGGGTGTGGCCGTCTCTGGCGACGATGTCGATCTCGCCGGCTCCGCATCGCCAGTTGCGGTCGAGGATGACCAGCCCGGCGGCCACCAGGTGGCGGGCCGCGACGTCCTCACCCCAGCGCCCGACCGAGTCCTTGACCGCCATGCCGACCACCTCCAGGACCGAGGTTGTCAGCGAGTGGCGTCGAGGCCCAGACCTTGATCACGCGATGTGGACAAAGTCCGGGGTGTGCACAATCGCTGTCGGCGAAACCCGGCCGCCACGGCTGGCGCCGGGCTATCCCGAGCCGCCCGAGAAGCCGCCGGCGCTGCCGAGGAGCAGCGAGAACTAGCGGGACTGCAGCGCGTCCAGCGCGACCGCCATCGCGATCGCCAACCGGCGGTCCAGTGCGTCCGCGTGCACGGTCAGCACGTACCGGTCCCGGATCCCGAACTTCTTCTCTACCGACATCACCGGTCCGGCCGGCGAGCCGAAGTCGAAGTGATACGGCCAGGCGAACGGGACGATGTCGGTGAACGGGATGACGTCCCAGATCCGGCGGAGCAGCGCGACCACCATGCTGCGCTCCTGGCCGGTGATCGCCGGGGCGCCCGGCTGCTCGACGTGCCAGGTGCTGCGTAACAGCGAAGCGCCGAAGTTCTTGCGGAACAGGCCGATCGACGTGCCGTCCGGGGTCATGACGTCGTACCCACTACCCAGATCGATCACCTTGCGGGCCTTGAACCGCAACAGCTGCTCCCGCTTGGTCTCGTCCGAGTAGAACGTGACCTCCTCCCGGAAGGCCATCCGCTTCTGCTCGACGAAAGCGACCTGCTCACCCTCGGTGCCGGCGGGGTCGAGCGTGGTGACGACGTACCGGTTCACCATCATGGTGATCTTCTGACGGATCGCGAACTGCTTCTGTTGCTGGAGCTTGGCTAAGTCCACTAACTCTCATCCTCCGAAGCCGGCTCGATCTTGCGGGACCTCGAGGTCGCTCTTGGCCAGCTCCTCGACGTTCACGTCCTTGAACGTGACAACCTTGACATTCTTCACGAACCGGGCCGGACGATACATGTCCCACACCCACGCATCCGACATGGTCAGCTCGAAGTAGACCTCGCCGCCCTCGTTGCGGGCGTGCAGGTCCACGTGGTTGGTCAGGTAGAACCGCCGCTCGGTCTCGACCACGTAGGTGAAGAGCCCGACCACATCCCGGTACTCCTTGTAGAGCTGGAGCTCCATCTCGGTCTCGTACTTCTCGAGATCCTCGGCGCTCACAATGC
The DNA here is from genome assembly GCA_022616375.1 of Sporichthyaceae bacterium. Classification (GTDB taxonomy): domain Bacteria; phylum Actinomycetota; class Actinomycetes; order JAKEEW01; family JAKEEW01; genus JAKEEW01. Next base: position 23,606 of record JAKEEW010000401.1, on the reverse strand, counting down.
GCTCCCCCTTCGTGCCGTGGTGCGTGGGGTGGTGGCCGGGTCCGGGGTGATCAGGCGATCTCCCAGGCAATGGAGTCGAGATCAACCATTTCGGTCTCCTCGGATCCGGCGGTGGGCGGTACCTCCCCATTGTCACCCACCAGCCCCGCCTGCGCCGCCCGCGCCACATTGATGAACCTGCGCCGATGCTCAGGACAGGGCCCGTGAGCGCGCAGAGCGGCATTGTGATCAGTGGTGACGTAGCCCTTGTGGGTGGCGAAGTCGTACTCCGGATAGCTCTCCGAGAGCCGGCACATGATCCGGTCCCGGGTGACCTTGGCGACCACCGAGGCGGCCGCGATGCAGCCGGCCACGCGATCACCCTTCCAGACCGCGAGCCCGGGCACCCCGATCCCGCGGACCGGGAAGCCGTCGGTGAGCACGTAGCCCGGCGCCACCCCGAGCTGGGCCAGCGCGCGGCGCATCCCGGCGATGTTGCAGACGTGCAGGCCGTACCGGTCGAGCTCACCGGGCGGGATGATCACCGCGGACCACGTGGTGGCCCTGGCCAGCACCTCGTCGTAGACCCGCTCCCTGGTCGTCGGTACCAGCAGCTTGGAGTCGGCCAGGCCCGGCACCTGGCCGCGCTTGCCTTCGGGCAGGATCACGGCGGCCACCACCAGCGGTCCGGCACAGGCACCCCGACCGGCCTCGTCCGCGCCGGCCACCGGGGTAAGCCCGGCCCTGGTCAGCGCGCGTTCGTAGCCGTACAGGCCGGCGTCCTTGCGGATCGTGCTGCGTGGCGGTGAACCGATCATCAGCACCATCCTCCCGCCGCTGAGCGTCCGGATCCCTGCCAGCCGCCAGCTTAGTTAAAGCGCTCGAACGGTTCGGCGATATCCGTACCGGTCAGGAAATCCGCCAGCAGCAGCGGCAGCCGGCCCGGATAGAACGGCTCCGAGCTCCCAATCACCGCGGAGACCGGCATCCAGGTGTGCCCGGTGTAGTCCTCCAGCTCGACGGTGAGCTGCCCGGAGGTGTCGATCTGCGGACCCGGCCGGTCCAGCCGGATCAGCACCACGACCTCGTGCTGCAGCCGCCGTACTCCACGGATCACGAACGTCGCGGTCCTGGTCCAGTTCGGCGCGCGTACCTGGCTGGGCTCGACCGCGATACCGGTCTCCTCGAGCAGCTCGCGGACGGCCGCCTGCTCCGGTGTCTCACCCGACTCGAGTCCGCCGCCGGGCAGCTCCCACCACTCGCCCAGCTCGGGTTGGCCCAGCTCACGAGCCCGGAACAGGAAGATCCGATCCAGCGAGTCGACGAGCACGACCCGGACCGAGTGCCGGACCAGCGCATACTCCTCGTCCGCCGGATGGGCCGAAGGCGCGGTCACGACCGGGCGAAGCGGCGATGCCGCCAGCGCCGCCGGATCGCGACCAGCGGAACCGCACCGGCGAAGCCCCACAGCAGCGGCGGCACCGACGCGGCGGAGGCGGCGGCCGGGCTCAGCACCGCGAGCGACTCCGGCGCCGGAGACTCGGTGCCGGGTGACTGCGGGCCGGTCTCCGACCCGGCCTGGTCGAGCCGATCGCCCTCGAACGTGCTCGGCACGCCCAGGCCACCGGCCCGGCCCAGCGGCCAGACCACCACGAACGCCCGGCCGACCACGTTGTCCATCGGGATCGTGCCCTCGCCGGCCTCGGCCATGTGCACCCGCGAGTCGGCCGAGACCGAGCGGTGATCGCCCATTACCCAGAGCCGGCCGGGTGGCACGGTCACGTCGAACGTGGTGTCCGAGGGCGGGTTGCCGGGGAACACGTAGGGCTCCCCCAACGGCTGGCCGTTCACCGTGACCCGGCCCTGCGAGTCACAGCACGCTACCCGGTCTCCGGGCAGGCCGATCACTCGCTTGATCAGATCCTGCTGGCTGTCCGACGGCAGCAAACCGATAAAGACCAGCGTCTTCTTGATCCCGCGAACGATCGGGTTGCTCGGCTGCCCGGCACCGCCGTTGCTCAACCAGCCACCCGGATCGCGAAAGACGATGACCTCGCCGCGGTCGGGTCCACCGAAGCGGGCGCCCAGCTTGTTGACCAGCACCCGGTCGCCGCGCAGCAGGGTGTTCTCCATCGAGTCCGACGGGATGTAGAACGCCTGCACCAGGAAGGTCTTGATCAGCAGCGCCAAGATGATCGCGATGCCGACCAACATCGGAAGCTCACGCCACAGCGAGCCGGGTTTGCGCGGTGCTCGGCGCCGTCCGGTCCGGGGCGGATCTGCCGGCCCGCCGCCGCCATATCCGTCGTTCGGGCCGGCCTGGTACGCCTGGTGATCCTGGTCCCCCGGGTATCCCCGGTGGTCCTGATCGCCGCCCGGGTATCCCCGGCCATCCGGGGCCTCCGAGTATTCCCGGTAGTCCGGGACCCCCGGGTATACCCGGTACGGCCCGGTCGGGTAGGCCGGGTAGGTCGGATAGGTGGGGTCGGCCTCGGCTGCCGGCTGGCCAGGGTGATAGCGCGGGACCTCGGTCGCGCCCGGCTCGGGGACCGCCATGGCCCCAGGGCGTGCCGGTTTCACGAAAGCCGAACCGGGGCTGTCCACTACGGGCTCGGGAGCCGGCGTGCCCGGTGCGTAGCGCGGGCCGTCCGCCGCCCGGCGTGGCCGGCGACCGGGGAACCGGCCGGCACCGTTGGCCTGGCCGGCAGCGTCCGGATCCGGCTCCGGCCGATTCGAGCCGCGCGGTCTGGCGTGCGCTCCCCTAGCCACGAGCTGAGCCGCTGCCCGAGAGCCCGGGCTGGGAGAACGTGTCGGGGATGCTCAGCGTGCCGGCCCGGCTCAACGGCCAGACGATCACGAAGGCCCGGCCGACCACCTTGTCGATCGGCACCGTGCCGCCGCCGGGCTGGCCGAGATGCGCGCGACTGTCCTGGGAGACGCTGCGGTGATCGCCCATGACCCACAGGCGGTCCTTGGGCACCACGATGTCGAACGGCTCCAACGAGGGCCGATCCCCGGGAAACAGGTACGCGTTCTCGTCCAGCGATACTCCATTGACGCTGATCCGACCTTGCGCGTCGCAACAGGTGACCCGGTCACCGGGCAGCCCGATGACGCGCTTGATGTAGTCCTTCTCCCCCGGAGCGCTCGCACCGAACCAATGCGCCACGCTGGCGAACGCGCGGGCGAAAGCGCCGTCGGTCGCGGCTTCGACCGCGGGCAACGCCCCGTTGAACGAGTTCTCCCCGTTGAACACGACGACCTCGCCGCGCTTGATGTCGCGCAGGTGGTAGACGGCCTTGTTGACCAGCACCCGGTCGCCGGGCTGCAACGTGTTCTCCATCGAACCGGACGGGATGAAGAAGGACTGGATCACCAGCGCCTTGATCACCAGGGCCAGGCCGAGGGCGATGGCGAGCAGCACCGGCAGCTCGCGGACGAACGAGCGCTTGCGCTTGGGTTTGGGCTTGGGCTTGGGCCGCGCGACCGGTTCGTCCACGGCCGGCTCGGGCGACGTGCCGGCGTCGTCGGCCGGATGACGCGTCACGGAATCGACCCCGCCAGGACCAGGCGGGGCGAGACCAGGCGCACCGGGGCCGGGCGCGACCGGACCGGGCCCGGTGGGGCCGGTCTGACTCGAGCTAGCGGGGTGTGCGTCGGCTGGCTCGGGCCGCTCGGCGGAACGGCCCGCGAGGCCGTCGAGGTCGTCCATTAACGTGCGAGCTTAGCCATCGTTGCCAGTGCGAACGGTCGAAGCGGAGGCGCTCAGCGTGCCGCCGGCGTCTCGCGCCGCTCCTTGATCTTCGCCGCCTTGCCGCGGAGATCGCGCAGGTAGTAGAGCTTTGCGCGGCGAACGTCGCCCCGGGAGACCACGTCGATGCGGTCGATAACCGGCGAGTGGACCGGGAACGTCCGCTCCACGCCGACTCCGAAGCTGACCTTGCGGACCGTGAAGGTCTCGCGCACGCCGCTGCCCTGGCGGCGGATCACGACGCCCTGGAAAACCTGGATCCGGGACCGGTTGCCCTCGACGACGCGGACGTGAACCTTGATCGTGTCGCCCGGACGGAAGTCCGGGACGTCCGAGCGCATCGAGGTGGCGTCTACAACGTCGAGGGTGTGCATCGTCAGGTCGCTTCCTCGGGCCACGGTGCGCACGGCACCGCGCGGGTGGGCAGGGTCGGTAAGTATGAGGACCGCAGGCACGCGTTACGCCTGCCGCTGCGGCAGCGGTTAAGTCTGCCACACCGGAGCCGCTACCGGAAAACCAGCGACGGCTTCCGGCCGGCTAGCGGTCTTGATCCCCCCGGCTCGGGCTTGGGTCTGGGCCAGAGCCGGCGCCGGGGTCGGAGTCGGCGCCAGGGTCGGAGTCGGCGCCAGGGTCGGAGTCGGCGCCAGGATCGGCGCCAGGATCGGAGTCGGCGCCAGGATCGGAGTCGGCGCCAGGATCGGCGCCAGGGTCGGAGTCGGCGCCAGGATCGGAGTCGGCGCCAGGATCGGAGCTGGGCTCGGCGCCCACCGAAGGCGCAGCCAGCACATCCTGGTCCCGCCGGTCGAGTTCGGCTGGATCAAGCCGCTGGACCAGATCGGGACGAAGCGCCACAGTCCGCCGCAACGCCTGGTCCCGCCGCCACCTGGCGATCGCGGCGTGGTTACCGGACAGCAGCACCGGCGGCACGGTCCGACCGTCCCAGTCGGCCGGCTTGGTGTAGACCGGCCCTTCCAGCAGCCCGCTCATCGCACCGGGCGCGAACGAGTCGTCCACGACCGAGTCCGCATTGCCGAGCACGCCGGGCAGCAGCCTGGCCACCGCCTCCACGATCACCAGCGTGGCGACCTCGCCGCCGGCCAGCACGTAGTCCCCGATGGACAGCTCCTCGACCGGCATCGTGCCGCGGGCCCGCTCGGCCACCCTGGCGTCGATTCCCTCGTACCGGCCACACGCGAAGATCAACCAGGGTAGGGCGACCAACCGCTGCGCATCCCGCTGAGTGAACGGTCGCCCGCTCGGGGTAGGGATCACCAGCGTCGGCGGTGCGACCCGCCCGACCGCCGATCCGGCCTCGGTCACCGCGGCCAGTGCCGCCCACCACGGCTCGGGTTTCATCACCATGCCGGGCCCGCCGCCGTACGGTGTGTCGTCCACGGTCCGGTGCACGTCGGTGGTCCAGCGGCGTAGGTCGTGCACGTGCACGTCGAGCAGGCCGCGCTGCCTGGCCTTGCCGATCAGCGAGACACCGAGCGGGGTCAGATACTCGGGGAAGATCGTGACGACGTCGATGCGCATCGGTCTCGGCTTAGGCTCCCTACGCGGGGTCGGATCGGCCAAGCTCGAGCAGCCCGGGCGGCGGGTTCACCCGGACCAGCCCGGCGTCCAGATCGACCTCGGGCACGATCTCGGTCACGAACGGGATCAGGATCTTGCCGTCGGCCGCGGCCACCGCGAGCACGTCCTGGGCGGGTAGGTGCAGCACCTCGCGGACCGGCCCGATCTCGTCGCCGGACACGGTCACCGCGCGCAGCCCGACCAGCTGGTGGTCGTAGAACTCCTCGGCGTCCTCCGGGCGGACCGACGGGTCGACCTCCACCAGGAGCTCGGTCCCGCGAGCCTGCTCGGCCGCGGTCCGATCCGCGATCTCGGCGAAGCTGACCAGCAAACGGTCCTGGTGCCAGCGGGTTGCGGTCACCGTGAGCGGACCGGCGGCGGCCGGGTCGGTCAACAGGACCGACCCGGCCGCGAACCGGGATTCCACATCATCGGTACGAACCTGCACCGCAACCTCGCCACGGACTCCGTGTGCGCGCGAGATCCGCCCTACCACCAGCTGCATCGGCCACCCCGCCGGTCAAGCGCAGGCGTTAGCGCGGCCGGCCGGACTCGAGGAGGTCCACCCGGACGTTGCGACCGCCGACCGCCGCGATGACGGTCCGCAATGCCTTGGCGGTGCGGCCGTTGCGGCCGATCACCTTGCCGATGTCGTCCGGATGCACCCGCACCTCGAGTACCTGACCGCGACGCAGGTCACGGCTGCGCACCCGGACGTCATCCGGGTGCTCGACGATCCCCTTGACCAGGTGCTCGAGCGCTTCGTCCAGCACGCGGATCAGGCCTCGCTCGGTGCCTCGACCGGCGTGGCCTGAGCCGGCACGGCGGTCTCGGGAGCGGGCGCAGCCTCGGCCGCCGCCTCGGCCGGAGCAGCGGCCTCAGCTGGAGCAGCCGCCTCAGCCGGAGCAGCGGCCTCGGCCGGAGCTGCGGTCTCCTCGGGCTTCGCCGCGGCCTTCTTGGCCCGGGTCCGCGGCGTGGTGGCCTCGGCCTTCGGCTGGGCAGTAGCGTCCTTGACCGCTGCTTCGAAGACGATCTTCTTGTCGGACTTGGGCGCCGCGGTCCGCAGCGTTCCCTCGGCCCCCGGCAGGCCCTTGAACTTCTGCCAGTCGCCGGTCACCTTCAGGATCGCCTGCACCGGCTCGGTCGGCTGGGCACCAACCCCGAGCCAGTACTGCACCCGCTCGGAGTCGACCCGAATCAGCGATGGGTCCTCCATCGGCTGGTAGATACCGATCTCCTCGATCGCACGACCGTCCCGCTTGGTGCGGGAGTCGGCCACCACGATGCGGTACTGCGGCACACGGATCTTGCCCATGCGCTTGAGCTTGATTTTGACTGCCACGACTGTGGTGTCTCCTGGATCTTCGTGGGATCGAGCTGGACGGACCGGGGTGGGGCACCAGATCCGGACTACTCGGGCGGACGCGGTGCACGCCGGAGAGAGGGGCCGTACGCACACCGAGTACTCGGCCGCTCATTCTGCCAGATCGTGTGCCCTAGAACCCAACCGGCTCGAACTCGTCGACGGTGAGCGCGTACCGCTCGTGATCGCGCCACTGATCATTGATGTACAGGAACTTCGGCGAGAACCCCTCGAACCGGAAGCCGACCCGCTTGGCCAGCCCGATCGAGCGGACGTTGTCCGGCTGGATGTTGACCTCGAGCCGGTGCAGGCCGAGCCCGGCCGGGAGCGGGGCGAAGCACCGGGCCACTACCTGCTGCAGGGCCTCCCGCATCCGGCCACTGCCGGCGTAGGGGACGAATGCGTCGTAACCCAGCACCGCGCACTGGAACCGGCCCCGGACGATGTTGTTCACCGCGATCTTGCCCGCGCACCCGCCATCCGCCCGGTTGACCACCGTGAAGATCACCGAGTTACCGGAGGCGTCCCGCTCGAGCAGCTCGTCGAACGCGCCCGGGTCGTCGCGGACCGGGTTCCACGGCGCGATGTGCGCGGCGCTACGGCGCAACGCATCCAGGTACCACTGCTCGTCCTGTGGCCTGGGCCGGCGCAGCAACACGCGCGGTTGTGATGCGGTCACAGCACGATCCTGCCACGCAACACCACCCGGGATGGGTCAGCCAGCACACGAAGATCGGTGCGCGGGTCGCCGGGGTAGACCACAAGATCCGCCGACGCGCCCTCGTCCAGGCCAGGGCGGCCGAGCCAGCTGCGCGCGGCCCAGCTAGCGGCGCCGAGCGCGGCCTCGGCGGGCAGGCCGGCCGCGTGCAGCGCGAACACCTCCTCCGCGATCCGGCCGTGCCGTACCGCGCCACCGGCGTCGGTGCCGGCGAAGATCGGCACCCCGGCCTCGTACGCCATCGCGACCCGGCTCGGCGCACTCGCATGCAGCCTGCGCATGTGCTCGGCGTAGCCGGGGAACTTGGCGGCGGCCCGATCGGCGATCTCCGGGAAGTTCGCGATGTTGATCAAGGTAGGAACCAGCGCCGTGCCGCGCGCCGCCATGGTGTCGATGAGCTGCTCGGACAGTCCGGTGCCGTGCTCGACGCAGTCGACTCCGGCCGCGATCGCATCGGCTACACCTTGTTCGTCGAACGTGTGCACGGTCACCCGGGCACCGGCCGCCTGGGCCTTGGCTGCCGCCGCGGCCAGCACGTCGGCCGGCCAGCACGGGGTCAGGTCGCCGCGGCCGCGGTCGATCCAGTCCGCCACGATCTTGACCCAGCCGTCGCCCCGGCCGGCCTGCTCGGCGGCCGCGGCGGGCAGCCCGGGCGGCTCCAGCTCGATGCCGTAGTTACGCAGGTAGCGCCCGGTCCGGGCGAGGTGCCGGCCGGCGCGGATGATCCTGGGCAGGTCGTCGCGCTGGTCGATCCAGCGGGTGTCGGCGGCGCTACCGGCGTCCCTGGCCAGCAACATGCCGGCGGCCCGCTCGGCCAGTGCCTGCCGCTCCTGCTCGGCCTCGTCTACCGGCCCGTTCTCGTCCAGACCGATGTGGCAATGCGCGTCCACCAGGCCGGGCATGATCCAGCCCGACCCGACGTCGGTGGCCGAGCCGGCCGGCTGGTAGCTGATCCGGCCGGCGACCAGGTAGAGATCACGCGGCTCGCCCTCCGGGAGCACGACACCGCGGATCCGCTGCACACCCGTCTCCGGCACGGAACGCGCCTACCGCGGGCCGCCGCCCAGGAAGTCGCGCAGCTCCGGCGGAAGGTCGATGTCGTCGGGACCCGGTTGTCCGGTCGCCGAGCCGCCGCCAAAGGCGCCGCCGCCGAACGCGGCTGGAAGCTCGCCCGGACTGGTACGGCCCGGCTGCCCGCCGCTCTGCTTGGCCGGGTTGCCGCTGCGCGCGGGGTTACCGCTGCGGTTGGGCTTCTTGCCCTTCTTCCCGGCCGACTTGCCCCGCGACTTCTTCCCGCCGCCTGGCATGCCCGGGATGCCGGGCATGCCAGGCATCCCAGGGAAGCCACCGCCGCCGCGGGACATCTGCTTCATCATCTTCTGGGCATCGCCGAAGCGATCCAGCAGGCCGTTCACGTCGGTCACGGTCACTCCGGCACCGCGTGCGATCCGGGCCCGGCGCGAACCGTTGATGATCTTCGGCTCGGCCCGCTCGGCCGGGGTCATCGACTTGATGATCGCGGCGATCCGGTCGATCTCTCGCTCGTCGATGTTGTTGATCTGCTCACGCATCTCCCCCATGCCCGGGATCATCCCGAGCAGCTTCGAGATGGAGCCGAGCTTGCGTACCTGCTCCATCTGCGCGAGGAAGTCCTCCAGGGTCATCTCGTGGGCGCGACCGCTGGCCACCTTCTCGGCCATCTTCGCGGCCTGATCGGCGTCGAAGGTCCGCTCCGCCTGCTCGATGAGGGTGAGCAGGTCGCCCATCCCGAGGATGCGCGAGGCCATCCGGTCCGGATGGAACACGTCGAAGTCGTCGAGTTTCTCGCCATTGCTGGCGAACATGATCTGGCGCCCGGTCACCTGGGCGACCGAGAGCGCGGCGCCACCGCGGGCGTCGCCGTCCAGCTTGGTCAGCACGACCCCGTCGAAACCGACGCCGTCCAGGAAGGCCTGGGCGGTGGCGACCGCATCCTGTCCGATCATCGCGTCGACCACGAACAGGACCTCGTCCGGGCTCACCGCGTCCCGGATGTCGGCGGCCTGCTTCATCATCTCCGCGTCGATACCGAGCCGCCCGGCGGTGTCGATCACTACCACGTTGTAGAGCTTCGAGTGGGCGTGCTCGATCGACGCCTTGGCGACCGCGACCGGATCGCCCACCCCGTTGCCCGGCTCGGGCGCGAACACCGGCACCCCGGCGCGCTCCCCCACCACCTGGAGCTGCTGGACCGCGTTCGGGCGCTGCAGGTCGGCCGCCACCAGCAGCGGGTGGTTGCCCTGCGCCTTGAGCCAGCGACCGAGCTTGCCGGCCAGCGTGGTCTTACCGGTGCCCTGCAGACCGGCCAGCATGATCACGGTGGGCGGGTGCTTGGCGAACCGCAGCCGCCGGGTCTCGCCACCGAGGATCCGGACCAGCTCGTCATTTACGATCTTGATGACCTGCTGGCTCGGGTTGAGTGCCTGGTGCACCTCCGCCCCGCTCGCCCGCTCCTTCACCGCGGCGATGAACTCCCGGACCACCGGCAGCGCAACATCGGCCTCGAGCAGCGCGACCCGGATCTCCCTGGCGGTCGCGTCGAGGTCGGCGGGTGAGAGCCGGCCCTTGCCGCGCAGGTTCTTGAAGGTCGCGGCGAGGCGATCGGAAAGCGTGTCGAACACGAGCGGGCCTCGATCAGTTCGTGGACTGCGGGGACCCCGTCAGGGTAGTCGACCGCGACATCCCGCCGCTCTTCCCGATCATTACCCGCGATCTGCGCAAACGATCACCCAATTTGGGCGATTTGTCTGCGCAGATCGCGAGTAATGATCCAGAAAACTGCGTCAGGCGGAGGGGCGGGGGTTAGGAAACCAGCGCGTCGACGAACGCCTCCGGGTCGAACGGCGCCAGGTCGTCCGGGCCCTCGCCCAGGCCGACCAGCTTGACCGGCACGCCGAGCTCGCGCTGCACCGCGACCACGATGCCGCCCTTGGCAGTCCCGTCCAGCTTGGTCAGCACGATCCCGGTGACGTCCACGACCTCGGCGAACACCCGGGCCTGGACCATGCCGTTCTGCCCGGTGGTCGCGTCCAGGACCAGCAGCACCTCGTCCACCGGCCCGTGCTTCTCCACCACTCGCTTGACCTTGCCGAGCTCGTCCATCAGCCCGGTCTTGGTGTGCAACCGGCCGGCGGTGTCCACCAGCACCGCGTCGGCGCCCTCGTCGATCCCTTCGCGAACCGCGTCGAACGCGACGCTGGCCGGGTCCGCGCCTTCCGGACCGCGCACGGTCCTGGCTCCGACCCGGGCGCCCCAGGTGGTCAGCTGCTCGGCGGCCGCGGCCCGGAACGTATCGGCCGCGCCGAGCACGACGGTGTGCCCTTCGGCGATCAGTACCCGGGCCAGCTTGCCGGTCGTCGTGGTCTTACCGGTGCCGTTGACCCCGACCACGAGGACCACCGAGGGTGGGCCGGCCCGGTCGATCCGCAGGCTGCGGTCCAGGCTCGGGTCCACCAGGGCGAGCAGTTCCTCCCGCAGCACCTGCCTGGCCTGCGCGGCCGAGGTCATGCCCTCCACCCTGGCCCTGGTCCGCAGCCGTTCGACCAGCTCGCCGGTGGGCGCGACGCCCAGGTCGGCGGTCAGCAGCACGTCCTCGATCTCTTCCCAGGTGGACTCGTCGAGGTGGTCCCTGGACAGCAGGGCGAGCAGGCCCTGCCCCAACGCCGTGTTGGACCTGGCCAGCCGGGACCGCAGCCGGACCAGCCGGCCGGCCGCCGGTTCGGGGCGCTCGATCGTGGTGACCGGAGCCTCGGGCTCGGCGTAGTCGCCGGCGGGCTCGCGCTGGCCGGGGATGCCGGGCTCGGCCTGGGTAGCCGGCGTGGTCGGTGTGATCGGCGGGATCGGTCCGGCCGGCGGCCGGCGGCGCCGCCGGGAGCTGGTCAGCAGACCCGCGGTGACCAGCAGGATCACGGCCAGGGCCACGGCGACAATCAAGATTTCCATAGCGGGCTCAGTCTGTCAGATGCCGAACTCGGGCAAGCAGCACACCGAATTGGTGCGTAACCGATCGGATCCCAATGACGTTGACGTTCAGTAGGCTGACCCGGCAATCGCGCAGAAGGCTGACACATGGGGATCTTCACGCTGGTCACCGCGGAGGAGCCGGACGCACGCCTCGGCTCCTCGGACGGCGTTGCCGTTCGCCCGGAGCAGCCCGTCAAGAGCCTGGTCACGGCCGCCCTGCGGCGCGGTGGGGTGCGGTTCACCTGGCTCGATCCGTGGACCGTCGACCTACTCCTGAACGGCCGGCTGCTGCAGGCCGACCTCACCGAGGTGGTCCGATCCTGGTGGCTGGCCCCGCAAGCGCGCCGGAACGCGGTGGTGGACCGCTGGGTGGAGGCCACCCTCGGCTACCCGGCCTGGGAGGCCCGCCGGGACGAGCTGACCCAGAGCTTCGAGGCGGTCAAGGAGCGGTTGCTGATCCGGTTACAACCCGCTGGGCACGCGGACGAGGACCAGGCGCTGGTACGCAGCTACGCGGCCGGGATCGACGCGGCGGTATTCGTCGACGTGGACCGGCCGTCCAACGGGCTGAGCCGGACCCCGAGCGCGCTGCGCTGGGCAGACTTGGGCCGGTGGGCCGCCGAGCCGGTGGAGGACGTCGAGGTGCTGGCCCAGGCCAGGGCGAACTCCCGCCGAGTGATCGAGCCGTGGCATGTCGGGGTACAGGAGCTGGCCGGCGGGGCGACGGTCTCGCTCGTAGTCTCCGAGGCCAGCCACGGCGCGTCGCCGGCCCTGTTCATCGAGGATCTGCTGCCGGCGCCGGCCCCGAACGGGGTGCTGGTCGCGGTGCCGCAGCACGACACCACGATGATCCACATCATCGCGGACCGGACCCAGACCGCGGAGGCGGTGCCCTGGATGGTGGCCAGGACCGCACAGATGTTCGCGTCGCTGCCGCACCCGGTCAGCCCCGAGGTCTACTGGTGGCGCGACGACACGATGAGCCTGCTCGCGGTGGACCGCGGCGCACGGGAGTGGCAGATCATGCCGGACGAGGACTTCCGGGCCATGTACGCCGACCTGGCGTCGGGCACCGAGCGGGGCGAGGCCAGCCCAGGCGTCTAGCTAGCCGGCGAGCTCGAGCCCGAGCGTGGTAGCGACCACCGGCAGCATGTCGGGTCCGGTGTAGAGCAGCGCGGTCATCCCGACCGTCTCGGCCCCGACCACGTTGGCCGGCGTGTCGTCCACGAACAGGCACCGCCGTGGTTCCGCTCCGCCCACCTCGGCGGCATGCAGGTAGATCTCGCGGTCCGGCTTCACCACGCCGATCCGGGACGAGTTGACGACCGCGTCGACCGCCTCATCCAGCCCGAGCGCGGCCAGATCACGGTCCAGCCTGGACGTCGCGTTGGTCACCAGGACGGTCCGGATTCCGGCCGCCCTGACCTGCTGGACCAGCGCTAATGCGGCCGGCTCGACCCGGCCGGTGGGCGCGGCCCAGTCGGCAACCGCCGCCGCGGCCGTCTCGATGCCGTATTCACCGGCCAGCTCCCGAGCCACCGCGAGCCGCCACTGCTCGTCGCTGATCTGCCCGAGCACCGGCGGCATCAGCAGTTCGGCCTGGAACGCGGTGGAGTAGATCGCACCTGGCCGCAGGCCGTGCCGTTCCTCGATCGGCGGCCACAGCTTCGGATCCCAGACCCGCAGCACCCCGTCCAGATCGCACAGCAGCACGTCGAACGGGCGGTCGCCGGCCGGCTCGGAACCGTTGCTGCGCGCAGCCGCGGTCACGTCCTGGCCCGGTCGGCCGGGCCGGCCGGGGCCGGGATGGTCGGGCCAGGGACGGTCGGGCCAGGGACGGTCGGACCCGACAGCGCCGGCACCGGTGCCCGGGTCGGACCGCCATGCGGTCCCCCGTTCGGACCCCCGTTAGAGCCGTTGGCAGACCCGGCCGCGACCGAGTCGTCGTCCCTGAGCCGCTGGCTGATCACCGCGGTCACGCCGTCGCCACGCATGGACGTACCGTACAAGGCGTCCGCAATCTCCATCGTCCGCTTCTGGTGCGTGATCACGATGAGCTGGCTGGACTCCCGTAGCTCCTGGTAGATGCCGAGCAGCCGGCCCAGGTTGGTGTCGTCGAGCGCGGCCTCGACCTCGTCGAGCACGTAGAACGGGCTCGGCCTGGCCTTGAAGATCGCCACCAGCAGGGCGACCGCGGTCAGCGACCGCTCGCCACCGGACAGCAGCGACAGCCGCTTGATCTTCTTGCCGGGCGGGCGAGCCTCGACCTCGATCCCGGTAGTCAGCATGTCGTGCGGATCGGTCAGCACCAGCCGGCCCTCGCCACCGGGGAACAGCCGGGCGAAGACCTGCTCGAACTCGCGGGCGGTGTCCTCGAACGCGGCCGCGAACACCTGCTCGACCCGCTCGTCGACCTCCTTGATCACGGTAAGCAGATCACGCCGGGTCGCCTTGAGGTCCTCCAGCTGCTCGGTGAGGAACTTCAGCCGCTCCTCGAGCGCCGCGTACTCCTCGAGCGCGAGCGGGTTGACCCGGCCGAGCAGCGCATAGCCCCGCTCCGCGGTGGCTAGCCGGCGCTCCTGCTCGGCCCGCACGTATGCCCGGGTCTTCGGCAGGATCGGCGCCCCGGTCTCGTCCTCGGTCGGCGCGTCCGGGTCGGGCAGCAGCGGGATCGGCTGGTCGGGGCCGTACTCGCCGATCAGCGAGGTGACGTCGATGCCGTGCTCTTCCAGCGCCTTCTGCTCCAGCGCCTCGATCCGCATCCGCTGCTCGGCGCGGGCCATCTCGTCCTTGTGCACGGTGTCGGTGAGCTGGTCGAGCTCGCCGTCGAGCTCGCGGATCCGGCCACGCAGCACGTGCAGCTCGGCTTCCAGCGCGCCCCGGGTCCGGTCGGCCAGATCGCGCTCTCTGGCCGCGGCACGCAGCGACTCGTCGATCAGCCCGAGTGCATACTCCGCGCCGGTGGCGACCGCGGCGGCGACGCGCGCCTCCCTGACTCGGCTGGCCTGCCTGGCCGCGGCTCGCTCCCGCGCCGCGCGTTCCTGGGCGGCGGCGCGCACCAGCTGCTCGGACCGGCCGGCCAGGGCTCTGATCCGTTCCTCGCTGGTGCGCACGGCGAGCCGGCACTCCATCTCGGTCTGGCGGGTCGCAGTGCAGGCCGCGGCCAGCCGGTCCCGGTACTCCGGGCCGGGTTCCTCGTCGGCCGGGGTCTGCTCCGCGGTGCTCAGCCGGGCGCGCAGCTCGGCCAGTCCTGCGGTGTCTGCGTCGACCGTGCCCTGGGCGGCCGCGATCGCGGTGGCCAACCGTTCGGACTCGGCCTGGGCCGAGCGCGCGGTCGCCCCGAGCTGGGCGACCTGGCGGCCGAGCCCGGACCGCCGGCTGTCCGACTCGCCACGCAGCGCCGAGGCCTGCTCGACCCTGGTCGCGGCCCGCTCGGCCTCCGCGGTGGCCGCCTCGATCTCGGTCTGCAGCCGCTCGCAGCGCCGGCTGGCTTCGGCCAGCCGCTGCGCCGCGTCGTCCACCGCGGCCTGCACCTCGATCAGGCTCGGTGCCGAGCTCGAGCCGCCGACCGCGAGGTCGCCGCCCAGCAGATCGCCGTCCCTGGTCACGGCGGTCACCCCGGTCACCGACCCGAGCAGCGCAGCAGCCCGGTCGAGATCGGCGACCACGACCACCCGGTCGAGTAGCCGGCGCAGCGCCGGATGCAGCGCGGGTGGAGCCTGGATCAGGTCGATCGCGTAGCGGCACCCGTCCGGCAGCGCGGGCCAGCCGGCCCGGTCCGGCACCAGCACCGAGCCCGGCGTACCCGAGCCGGCCTCGGACCCGACCAGCACGCTGGCCCGGCCCGCCTCGTCGGACTTCAGCCGCCGAAGTGCGGTCATGGCCGCGTTCAGGTCGGCAACTGCGACCGCGTCCGCGGCCATGCCGAGCGCCGCGGCGATCGCGGTGCTGGCACCCGCCTCGACAGTCACCAGTGCGGCCACCGATCCGAGCAGGCCGGGCACCCGATCCGTGCTGGCCAGCAGCGCTCCGGCGCCGTCCTTGTGGGCTAGCCCGAGCTCGAGCGCGTCCTTGCGGGCGACCAGCGCGGCGCGCTCTCGCTCCGCGTCGCGTTCCTGCTCGTGCAGCCCGGCCAGGCGCTGCTCGACCGCGGCCAGCACGGCGGTCGCGGTCTCGTGCTCCGCGTCCAGCCCCTCGCCGCTGGCGTCAAGCCCGGCGACCTGGGTCTCCAGCGCGGCCAGCTCCTCCTGGTACTGCTCGGCCCTGGCCTGGGCATCGGCCTGCGCCGCGGTGAGCCGGCCGATCTCGGCGTCGGCCGCGGCCAGCTTGGCCTCCAGTGTGGTGACCTGCCCGGTGAGCCTGGCCAAACCCTCGCGGCGATCGGCCAGCGCCCGCAACGTGGTCGTGAGCCGGCGCTCTTCGGCGGCGAACGCCTGCTCGGTCTCGGTCCGCCGGGTCACCGCCTCGGCCAGCGCCGCCCGCTCGTGCTCGGTCTGCTCGGCGAGCTGGGCCTCCTCGCCCTTGATCCGGGCGGCTTCGGTCTCCATCTCCTCGGGATCGCGGCCCCGCCGCTCCTCGGCCGAGGTCTCGGCGACCAGATGGCGGGAGCGCTCGGCGGCCAGCCCGGCGGTGCCACGGAACCGTTCCCGCAACCCGGACAACCGGTACCAGGCTTCCTGCGCGCGGGCGAACGCCGGACCGGCCTCGGCCAGCCCGACCTCGAGCTCCTGCTCGCGGGCCTTGCCGGTGGTCAGCTCGGTCTCGACCAGGCGGCGCCGATCCCGCAGCGCGGTCTCGTCGGCTACCTCGGCCTGGAGCTGGCCGCGCAGCTGCACCAGATCGTCGGCGAGCAGGCGCAGCTTGGCATCGCGCAGGTCGGCCTGGATCACCGCGGCCTTGCGGGCCACCTCGGCCTGCTTACCCAGCGGCTTGAGCTGGCGGCGCAGCTCGGCGGTGAGGTCCTGCAGCCGGGTGAGGTTGGCCTGCATCGCGTCCAGCTTCCGCAGCGCCTTCTCCTTGCGCTTGCGGTGCTTGAGCACGCCGGCTGCCTCCTCGATGAAGCCGCGCCGGTCCTCCGGGGTCGCGGACAGCACCGAGTCCAGCTGACCCTGGCCGACGATGACGTGCATCTCCCGGCCGATGCCCGAGTCGGACAGCAGCTCCTGGATGTCCAGCAGGCGGCAGTGGTTGCCGTTGATCGCGTACTCGGAGCCGCCGCTGCGGAACATGGTCCGGGAGATCGTGACCTCGGAGTACTCGATCGGCAGCGCACCGTCCGAGTTGTCGATCGTGAGCACGACTTCGGCCCGCCCGAGCGGCGGCCGGCCGGCGGTGCCGGCGAAGATCACATCTTCCATCTTGCCGCCGCGCAGGCTCTTCGCGCCCTGCTCGCCCATCACCCAGGCCAGCGCGTCGACCACGTTGGACTTACCCGAGCCGTTCGGTCCTACGACACAGGTGATCCCGGGTTCGAAGCGCAACGTGGTAGCCGATGCGAATGACTTGAACCCGCGCAGCGTGACGGACTTGAGGTGCACTACCTGCTCTCCTGGCCAAGCCGGGCGCCGTGGCTGGCGCCAGCGGCGGCGAATGCCGCGGTGGGGAAGACCGGGTTCGACTGTACCGGCCGACCAGGCGTGATCGCCGGCAAGCGCGCCGAGCGGCGGCATCGGACCGGAGTAGACGTCAGGTCATCGGCACCTGTCTGGCGAACCGACCTGAACAGGGGTGGAAAGTTGCCCAGCTGCAGGCACCCGAAAACGGTGCCGAGCATCCGATCTCCATGATCGGGTGCCTAGCACCCGACCCCCATGATCGCTGTTTTCATGATCTCACTCAGCGACGACCTGCACGTTTGCACAAAAGAGATCATGAAAACGGCGATCATGGACTATACGGCGTGGAGCTGAGACGTGGGCCGGACGTGAGAACGGAGCCGGTGAAGCAGACGGGCCCACTCACGGGGTGTCCCGTCCGCCACAGCGACTCCGTTCGGCTGCTGTGGATGGGCGGCTGGCGCTCAGGTGAGCGCCGGCTCCCGTACTGGTCGATCTAGGTCGGCCAGCTCGGTGTGAGAAGTGATCAGTGCGTCGTTCTCGGCCTGTACTCGATCGAGCTCGTTCTCGAGGTCGCGTACACGCTGCTGAAGACGACGCATCTCGGCAAGTATGCGGGGGTCAGGCCCCCCGACGTGCCCGAGAAGCGCCTTCGCCATGGACGGTCCTCCACGATGAGAGACCCTGGTGTGATGTGACCACGCAGGCACCCAGACGCGAGCGCTCGACAGGGGTGCGCGGGCTTCAAGCGTCGCACCTTTCAGGGGCCTGGGTCAAGAGTGACCGGGCCGTCACCTTGTGTGTCTTGAGGATGTTTGCCCAGGCCGGGGGCCAGTTTGGCACCCCGTTCGGCGGTCTGGGCGACTAATTGATCATCGTTGGGCCGGTGCGCCGAGGGGGTGATCGACTCCGCCGAAGGGGCGCGGTTACCGCCGGAACGCAGTAGGGTGAGCGCCCGTGGCAGGGCAACGCCGGCTTCAACGTCGTTCGCGGTTAATCACACTGGCGTCCAGCTTCGTCCTCGTCGGGTCGCTCGGGGTGGCCGGGGGCTACGAGCTGCACCGCGAGGTGATCTCCCCGGTCGACAGTTCCGGGTCCCGGACCGAGGCCGCGCTCACCCCGTCCGGAAGCCCCACCGGGGTCGGTGACCGCGCCGCACCCAACCAGTCGGACGGCGTCGCCGACGACGTGTCGACAAGCTCGACGCCGAGCCCCAGCCCCAGTCAGTCCACTGGGCCGGCCGAGGAGCCGGATCCGCGTTCGGCCCTGGAATCCTCGGTGATCAAGCTCACCAATGCCGAGCGGAAGAAAGAGGGCTGCACCAGCTCGCTGCGCACCGACAGCCGGCTGCGCACCGCCGCCCGTAAGCACAGCGCCGATATGGCTCGGCGGGACTATTTCTCGCACGAGTCTCCAGATGGCACGTCGCCGTGGGACCGGGCCGAGGCGGCCGGATACACCAACCCGTCGGCCGAGAACATCGCGCACGGTTATCCCACCGCGAAGTCGGTGGTGGCGGCCTGGATGGCCAGCTCCGGGCACCGGAAGAACATCCTCAACTGCGACTCGAAGGCGGTCGGAGTCGGGGTGTACCTGGGCGGCGACGGGGGTCCGTTCTGGACCCAGATGTTCGGCTACACCTGATCTTTGACGGCGCGGGCAGCGCCGGCGGTCGCTACCAGTGCGCCCGGCGCGGCCGGGGTTGGCAGCGCGGACAGGTGTACGAGGAGCGGTTCATGAACGCGTCCCGGCGGACCGGGCTGCCGCACCGCGGGCACGGCTCGTCCTGCCGGCCGTAGACCGCAAGCGACCGGTCGAAGTAGCCACTCTCCCCGTTCACGTTCACGTACAGCCGGTCGAAGCTGGTCCCGCCCTCGGTCAGGGCGGCCGCCATCACCTCGCGAACCGCCTCCATCAGCCGGACGATCGCCGGCCGGGTCAGCGTCTCGGTCGGCCTTGCGTAGTGCAGCTGCGCCCGCCACAGCGCCTCGTCGGCGTAGATGTTGCCGACCCCGCTGATCAGTCCTTGATCCAGTAGCGCCCGCTTGATCCCGGTCTTGCGCAGCCGCAGCCGCCGGGCGAACTCGGCGTCGTCGAACAGCGGGTCGAACGGGTCCCTGGCGATATGGGTTATCGACTGCGGCACCGGGTCGTCGGGGTCCTCGGTCGGCACCGTGGGCTCGACCGCCAGCCCGCCGAACGTGCGCTGGTCGACGAACCGCAGCTCCGGATCACCGTCGACGAAGCCGACCCGGATCCGTAGGTGGATCTCGGGCTCCGTAGCGGTCGGGACCATGAGCAACTGTCCGCTCATCCCGAGGTGGGCCACGATCGCCTCACCCGAGTCCAGCGGGAGGTAGAGGAACTTGCCGCGCCGGCGGGCCGCCTCGATCCGGCACCCGGTCAGCCGGGCCACCAGCTCGGCCGCCCCGGCGGGCTGCCGGCGAACCGAGCGGGGATGCATGACCGCCACGGCAGATACCGTGCGGCCGACCACAAACCGGTCCAGACCACGCCGGACTACCTCGACTTCGGGAAGCTCAGGCATCGGGCCGGACGAGTCGGCGGTCTAGAGGTTGCCGACGTTCGGGCCGTCGGCCTCTACGATCTTGCGCAGCGCGGTCCAGGCCGCCTCGGCCGCCTGCTGCTCGGCCTCCTTCTTGCTGCGCCCGCTGCCCTGACCGTAGATGACCCCACCCACGCAGGCGGCGGCGGTGAAGACCTTCATGTGGTCCGGCCCGTCCTCGGTCACCAGATACTCCGGGACGCCAAGGCCGGTCGCGGCGGTCAGCTCCTGCAGGCTGGTCTTCCAGTCCAGACCGGCACCGAGCTGCGCGGATGCCTCGATCAGCGGATCGAACAACCGGTGCACCAGCGCCGATGCGTCGGTCAGGCCGCGCTGCACGTAGACCGCACCGATGATCGCCTCGAGCGTGTCGGCCAGGATGGACGACTTGTCCCGGCCGCCGGTGCCTTCTTCACCGCGGCCGAGCCGCAGGTAGGCGCCCAGATCCAGGCCACGGCTGATGTCGGCGAGCGCACGCATGTTGACCACGGCCGCGCGCAGCTTGGCGAGCTGGCCCTCGGCAAGATCGGGATGCTGGTGGAACAGGGTGTCGGTGACGACCAGACCGAGCACCGAGTCGCCGAGGAACTCCAGCCGCTCGTTCGTGGGCAGCCCACCGTGCTCGTACGCGTACGAGCGATGGGTCAGCGCACGCTCGAGCAACTCATGGTCGAGCGTGTAGCCGAGCGCCGCCTCGAGCTTCGCGTAGGGCGGCACCTGGGCCGGGACGGCGGACACCTGGCGGGTCAGACGTCGACGACCTGGCGCTGGTTGTACGTGCCGCAGGTCGGGCACGCCTGGTGCGGCAGGCGCGGCTCGCGGCAACGCTCGCAGCTGACCAGCGTCGGCTTGGCCGCCTTCCAGTTGGCGCGCCGGGTCCTGGTGTTACTGCGCGAAACCTTGCGCTTAGGGACCGCCACGGCTAGCTCTCCTGTTTCTCGTTGTCCTGATCGCCCTCGGACCGGCGGTAGCCGGCCAGTGCCGCCCACCGTATGTCGACGGCCTGATGCCGGTGCTCCGGATCGGCCGCCAGCCGCACCCCGCACTCGGGGCACAGGCCGCGACAGTCGTCCCGGCACACCGGCGCGAGCGGAAGTGCGAGCACCACCGCGTCGCGCAGCAACGGCTCAAGATCGATCAAGTCGCCCTCGAGCCGCAGGGCCTCCTCGTCGTCCGCGAACCCCGCATCCGGGTAGGCGTACAGCTCCTGGAACCCTGCCTCGAGCTCACGCTCGAGTGGATCAAGGCAGCGCACGCACTCACCCGACGCGGTTGTGGTCGCGGTCGCGGTCACGAGCACACCCTCGACCACCGACTCGAGCCGCACGTCCAGCTCGACTTCGGTGCCCTCGGGAACACCCACGACCTCGATGCCCAGCTGCGCCGGTGCCGGAACAGTACGGGAGAGCTTGCGCATAGATCCTGGGCGGCGTCCCAGCTCACGAGTGTCGATCACGAGCGGGGCGCGAGGATCCAGGCCTTTCAGTGCTCTCCTGCTCTCTTCGGGCATGGCGAAACCGGTCAGCGATGAGACCGGTTGGCAAGGTTACCTGACCTTGCCCCGCCGCCCAAACCAGTCGCCCGGATCCGCTGATCAAGCAGGCTGACGGATGGCCGGGCCCGAAACACAACTCGTACCCTAGTCGCGCCCAGCCGCCCGACATGTCGTACATCTCGGGCGGATCAAGGCGTTTGGCGTGCGAGTTGGGTCAGCCGTCACGCCCGCGATCAGTAGCGACGCTCCGGGGCGACCGGGCCGTACTCGGCCGGCCGACCGTACTCGGTGGCCGGCCCGTAGTCGTGGTTCGATCCGTAGTCGGGAGCCGACCCGTACTCCGGGCTGGGATCGTAGTCGGGCATCTGGCCGTACTCGCCGGTGCTGTAGTCGGCATCGGTGCGGTAGTCCTGCCGCGGCAGGAAGTCGCCGGCCGGTCCGAAGTCGGGTTCGCTGCCGTTGCGTAGCCGGCCGCGGCCCTGCTGGACCGCGCCGAGCGCCTTGTTCAAGATCAGCTCTAGGTTGGCCAGCTGCTGGTCCACGTACTCGTCGGCCTCCTGCCGGATCGCCAGCGCCTCCCGGTCGACCCCGCCCGACACCGCGGCCGGCCGGTAGTCGGCCTCCCTGGCCTCCGCCTCGGCGAGCAGCCGACTGCGCTCCTCGTGGGCCGCGGCCAGAACCCGTTCAGCCTCCCGGCGGCCCTCGTCGATCATCGCTTCCCGATCGCGCAGCAGCATGGCCGCGTGCCGCAGCTCGTGCGGCAGCGCCTCGCGCAGCTGGTGCACGAGCTCCATGGCTTCGGCCCGGTTCACCAGACACGATGCCGACATCGGCATCATCCGGGCGTCTTCGATCAGCCGCTCAAGCTCGTCCAGGATTTCGAGTGCATCCACGTGTACTCGCCCCTCCCAGCTCTGCGTATCGGCCGGCCCCGAGGTCGGCGCGAGGCCGGTGCCGGCGCCGCGTGGTTTGGGCGGCGCAGGATGCGGCCTGTGTCGGGCTGGGTCAGCGATGACCCAGCTTGTCGCGAATTCGGTCGAAGACCACCTCGGGCACCAGGCCCGAGACATCTCCACCGTAGGTCGCAACCTCTTTGACAAGGCTGGACGAGAGGAAACTGTAGAGCGGGTTCGTCGCCACGAACAGCGTTTCCACCCCGGAGAGCGAATGGTTCATCTGGGCCATCTGCAGCTCGTAGTCGAAGTCGCTCACCGCGCGAAGGCCCTTGATGATCGCCGGGATGTCGTGTTCCCGACAGAAGTCGACCAGCAGGCCGTGGAATGAGGTGACGACGATGTTGCCGTACACCTTGGTCACGTCGGCGAGCAGCTCCATCCGCTCCTCGACCGTGAACAGCCCGGTCTTGTTGACGTTGACCAGCACCGCGACGACTACCTGGTCGTAGAGGGTGGACGCGCGCCCGATGACGTCGAGATGTCCGTTCGTGACCGGGTCGAACGAGCCTGGACAGACGACGCGTCGCACGGGTTCGCTCCTTCAGCCGGTAGCCGCGGTAACCGAGTCGGGGCCAGCGGCGCGACCGTACCAGAGCATCGCCTCGCCGTACCGGCGTGCCCGATCCGGTACATATCCCACCGGCCACACGAAGTCGCCTCCCCGGGCCGGCCGCTCGATCACGATCAGCGCCGCCGGAGCCAACCAGCCGTGCTCGCGCAGCGCGGACAGCACCGCGGCCACCTCCGGGTCGCCGATCGCGTACGGCGGATCGGCGTACACCAGGTCGTAGCGCTCCCCGCCGGGTGGGCCGGACACGATCCGCTCGACCCGGCCCTGGCTGAGCTCGGCTCCGGGCAGCTCGAGGTTGGCGATGTTGGAGCGCAACACCCGAAGCGCCCGCGCATCAGCCTCGACCAGCAGCGCGTGCGTGGCCCCCCGGGACAGCGCCTCCAGGCCAACCGCGCCCGAGCCCGCATACAGGTCGAGCACCCGGGCGCCGGCCAGCGACCCCCGGATCGACTCGAGGGTGGAGAACAGCCCCTCCCTGGCCCGGTCGGAAGTCGGCCGGGTGGCCAGCCCGGCCGGCACGGTCAGCCGCCGGCCCTTGGCGATCCCGGCCACGATCCGGGTCACGCCTTCTCCAGGAACTCGGCCTGGTCCGGGTCGACGAACTCGGCAACCGCCGCGGCCAAGGCCGGATGGCCGACCAGCTCGGGGTCGGCCTCGATCAGCGCGCCGGCCTCCTCACGCGCCTGCCTGATCAGATCCTCGTCGCGCAGCACGGACAGCAACCGCAGGCTGGTCCGCCGACCGGACTGGCTGGCGCCGAGCACGTCGCCCTCCCGGCGTTGCTCGAGGTCGAGCCTGGACAGCGCGAAGCCGTCGGTGCTGGCGGCGATCGCGTCCAGCCGCTCCCTGGCCGGACTGTCGGCCGCGGCCTCGGTGACCAGCAGGCACAACCCGGGCGCGGACCCACGGCCGACCCGGCCGCGGATCTGGTGCAGCTGCGCCACCCCGAACCGGTCCGCGTCCATGACCACCATCGTGCTCGCGTTCGGCACATCTACCCCGACCTCGATCACCGTGGTGGCCACCAGCACGTCGATCTCCCCCGCGCTGAACTGGCGCATGACCCGATCCTTGG
>JAKEEW010000049.1 GCA_022616375.1 Sporichthyaceae bacterium | reverse complement strand
CTCCGTTGGTGGCCGTCGTCCATCAGCTCCCGGCTGCTGGCGCAGTCAGCCAGCAGCTGCGCAAGCGGCCGTCAGCTGACCCAAAAACAGGTCACCATCCGCATGAGTGTCAGCCTCGCCGACTTCGGCGACCAACAACTCTGCGAGGGCAACTCATCCCACTATGTCAATATTCACCGGCAAGTCTGGGTCGGTGGGGCGGCACTGGGTGCCGCTCCTCTACACCCTGCGCCGCGGGGTGAGCCGCCGCTGGGTGCTCTGCTGCGCCGTCGCCAGCCTCAGCTCGCATCGGCTGCGCCAGGATGCTGCTCGCCCGGGGGACGAAGATACTGGTCGACCCCCGGTAAGCTCCAGCACCCGCGCCACCCAGCCCCGCGCACCACGGATGTAGAGGGTCGCGTTGGCCTGCTTGGCGGCCCGGGCACCTTGGACCAGGGCTCTGATCCCGGTCGAGTCCAAGAAGTCCACCCCGGTGAGGTCGACCGTGATCTCAGTGGCTCCGGCTCCGATCGCCTCGCTGAGGGACCGGGTCAGGTGCGGTGCCGTCGCCAGATCGACCTGACCACTGACCAGCACCACCGACCGGCCGTCGGCGTCCGCGTCGCGACGCACATCCAGCATTGTTGTGGGCTCCCGCCCTGGGCTGTATCGAGTGGGCCCGTCGCCAGGATAACCTGGCCACGGCCGGCACCTGTACAGCAGTGCTCACCTCGGCGGAGGCGCCATGGGTAGCGAGGCGGCCGACGCCCGTGACGATCTTCGGTTGGCATCGGCTCTAGCCGAGTCGGCCGTCGCGATCGGCCTACTCCGCGGGCACGAGCTGTTGGTGGCGTACGCGAACCCAGCGCTTCATGCCTGGTGGGGCTGGCCCCTCGGCGTACCCCTACGGGAGGCTCCCGCAGCGGAGGCGACGCAGCGCGTGTCGCAGCTGGCCGAGCAGGTGATCGACGGTGCTGAGGTGAGCCGCGACCCGGAGATCCCCGCGGGCGACGGGCGGTTTGTGAGCGTGACCTGCTCGCCTACCCGTAGCTCTCCCACGCCGGCCGGGTCCGTGGTCGACGGTGTGCTGGTCGTGGCAGTG
>JAKEEW010000400.1 GCA_022616375.1 Sporichthyaceae bacterium | reverse complement strand
CTGGACTCCCCGCATCGTGACGACCACGACAAGTAGCTAACCTGCGAGTTCGAGCCAGCGCACCTAGCTTGATCCTCGGAGCCGGCCCGTCCGTCCGGGGCGGGACACCCCAACGTCGAATCCAATGCTCGCCTGGTGAAGGTCTCCCGACGGTGAGCGGGTCGTGCCGGGTGGGGGTGCGGCCGGCTCACCCCAACGCGCTCATCGATCACTCGTCGGGACGGTGTTGCCCGGGCACCAAGGTCGCCGAGACTGAACTGGACGGAGGGCAGGTCAGAGGAAGGAGCCCGGCATGTCCGCAGGAGCACGACTGGCCACTCTGGTGGCCGCGATCCTGCTCGCCAGCGCACCGGGGGGAGCGGCCATGGCGATCACCGCGCAACCGCCCCTGCCGCCGCTACCGAGCCCGCCGGTTCCGGTACCAGTGCCCAGCCCGCCGCTGCCGGTGCCGGTGCCGAGCCTGCCGGTCCCGTTGCCACCACTACCGCCGTTGCTCTAGCTGCGGACAAGCGAAGGCGCGCACCGCGGACGCGGTGCGCGCCCTGGCAACCGGCTCATCCGGTCAGCGGATTCGGGTTGCCGGGCTCGACCGGGTTGCCGACCGAGCTCGGTCGGCCGTAGAACTCGCCGAGCCGCTCCCGGTACTCGGGATCGCGCTGCAGGATCTCCTCGTACTCAGGTGCCTGCTTGATCTCGTCCTTGGTCCGGCCGACAAAGATCTTCCGCTGGCCATGATCGATCCGGTCGAGGACTCCGGCCGGAAGCATGACCTTCTTGCCGAAGATCCAGGCACCGGTATCGATCACCAGGTAGCTTCCGCCGGCCTCGTAGGTGGCATCGTCCACCGAGCCGATCCGGCCGTCCACCGCTTCCACGTCATACCCGGCTAGGTTCGGTGCGTCGGCTACCTCGGGCTCTTGTCGATACGACCACATGTCCAGATGCATGGGAACCTCCCTGTTTCGTGGACACCACCGCCGGTTATCCCCATCGTCGGGAGCCAAACTCCTTCGTCACGGAGCCAGGGGAGCCGCCGACAGCCGCGGGCTAGATCCGCCAGAGGGAATGGGAGATGAGCAGCGTCGCCAGTGCCGGGATTGCTCACGAGGCCTACCTGTATGCGGATCCGAGCGATCTGATCGGGCAGATGGCGGTGTTCGTCGACGAGGGTCTGCGCGCCGGCGAGCGAGTCTTGGTCGTGGTGACCCCCGCCAAGGCCGACGCGCTGCGGAGCGCGCTGAACGGGCGCCCCAAGGGGGTCACGTTCGTGGACTCGACCACGGCCGGACGGAACCCGGGCCGGGTGATCTCGATCTGGCGGGATTGGGTCGGCGCGCACGGCCACCGGGGCGGAGTCCGGGGGATCGGCGAGCCGATCTGGCCCGGCCGGACCCCCAGCGAGCTCACCGAGTGCCATCACCACGAGTCACTGCTCAACCTGGCCTTCGGCAG
Source organism: Sporichthyaceae bacterium (assembly GCA_022616375.1). Classification (GTDB taxonomy): domain Bacteria; phylum Actinomycetota; class Actinomycetes; order JAKEEW01; family JAKEEW01; genus JAKEEW01. The sequence goes on along the minus strand of JAKEEW010000400.1, from coordinate 5,871 downwards.
CGGACCGAGCTGGCGCATGCTCTGTCCGTACGACACCGCCGCGCTGCCGGCGGAGACCGTGCAACGAGCCCGGACCACGCATCCGGTCGTGTCCGACGCGGCCGGGCCGGCGGCCAGCCAGGCCTACACCACGGACTACGGCCAGGTGCTGCGTGATCGACTCTCCGACGCACCGGTCGAGCGGGAGGCCGAGCACTTGTTCGAGATGGCCGACCTACCCGCCATCCGCAGGTTGGTGGCCAGCTTGGCTAGCCGGAGCGAGGCGGAGCCACGCCGGCGCTCGGACTTCGTCACCGCGGTGAACGAGGTGGCCACGAACAGCATCCGGCACGGCGGTGGAGCCGGCCGGCTGACCGCCTGGTGGACCCAGGACAGTCTGATCTGCCAGATCGACGACCGCGGTTACATCGACTCCCCGCTGATCGGCCGGCAACGCCCGTCGCCGGGTCCCGGCGGTGGCTACGGCCTGTGGCTGGTCCATCAACTGTGTGATCTGGTCCAGCTCAGGTCCGACCCCACCACCGGGACCGTGGTACGGATGCACCTCAACGGCGGTCCGAGCTAGGCGGGCGCTCGTCGTGCACCGGGCGGCCTATTTCGGGCCGAGGCAGAGGATCAAGCCGTCGTCGCCGTTGCTGTCGGACTGGAAGTAGGACGCCTCGGTGGCCGGGAACGCACTGCACGCCGCTTCGTTGTGGTCGGCTTCGGACTTGTCGTCCAGCCGGGTCAGCACGGTCCACTCGGCGGCCGCGTCCGAGCAGTCGACTACGCGCAGGTCGTCCTCGTTCTGGCCGGCCATACAGTCGCCCGCCTTGGCCCGGCCCGGGTCGTCAAGCCCGTTGTAGAGCGCGATCGGAGCCACGATCGCGACGATCGCGAGGATCGCGACCCGGAGCTTGCCGCGCCCGCTCAGCCCGGTGAACCAGCTGGTCAGGCGCACGATCGGAGAGCGCTTCTCGGGTGCCGGCAGGGGTGCCGGCGCGGCTGCCGGCTCGGCTGCGGGTAACGGGGCTGCCTCGGGCTCGGACATAGGTTCTCCATGATTGTCTCCGATGGTGGGGCGCAACCGTAGCGAGACAGCAGCCGAGCGGAACAGAGGATGTGCCGTTACGAATCGGCCACGTCCGGCCGCCGCGGACAATCCGCTAACGGAACGCGGTGATGACCTTGCCCATCCGCTCGACCGGCTCGGCGTCGGTCAGGTCGGGCAGCCGGACCATGACCTCGCTCGCCCCAGCCTCGGCCAGCTCGCGGAACCGGCCGACGTGGTCGGCCACCGTGCCGGCGTGGACCGCGGCGGCATACCGGGCAGGGTCCTGCCGGCGCGGGCGCAACCGGTCGACCAGCGCGCGGACGTGCGCGTCGTCGGTGCCGACCAGCGCGGTGGACAGCTGGGTCAGCTGGACCTCGGCGGGATCCCGGCCAACCGCGGTGCAGTGCTCACGCAGCACGGCTGCCTTGTGCCGCACCGTGGCCGGGTCACCGAACACGTTGGACAGGTCCGCGTACCGGGCGGCCAGCCGCAGCGTGCGGCGTTCACCGCTGCCGCCAATCATGATCGGCACGTGCTCCTGCAGCGGGCGGGGGTAGCACATCGCCTCTGGCACGTTCAGCACCGTGCCCTGGAACGCCGGGCTGCCCGGACCCCACAGCAGCGGAAGCAGCTGCAACGCATCCTCGAGTAGCTCGTAGCGACGCGGCACCGGCGGGAACTCCCACCCGTACGCGGCGTGTTCGGCGGCGAACCAGGCCAGTCCCAGCCCGCAGATCGCCCGGCCGCCGCTGAGCACGTCCAGACTCGCGACGATCTTTCCGAGGTGCGCCACGTTGCGGTAGGTGATGCCGGTGACCAGGGTGCCGATCCGGATCCGTTCGGTGCAGGCGGCCAGGTAGGCCAGCGCCGTGTAACTGTCGAGCATGGCGTCCCAGGCCCGGCCGACCTGCGGGATCTGCCGGAAGTGGTCCATCACGTAGATGGCGGAGAAACCGGCGGCCTCGGCCGCGGCGGCGATATCGCGGAGCCTGGCCCCGGTCGTGGCCGTGCCTCCCACGTAGTCGAACGTGGCCAGCTGCAGGCCGAAGCGCAGCCCAGCCGGTTGGTCGTACTGGCGCTTGGCCGCGGCGCCGGTGCCGACGAAGGCGGGCGGCACCACCCGCACCGGCTGCGGAGCGAGCACCGCGTGGTAGCCCTCGGCCGGCAGCAGGTCACGGGTCCGGGCCCAGTCCCGCAGCTGCTTGCTGAGCACCGCGGCCGGAATCGCGTCGGCCCTGGCCCGGTTCCGAGCCCGACACTCCTCCGGTGCGGTGTCGAAGCCAACCGCCACGCAGGGCAGGTCGTGAGCGGCGGCGAGCTCGCGCCAGGCCCGGCGCCGGTCCGGATCCAGACCGAGGGTGTCGATCACGGTGGTGAGCCGCCGGCCGAGCCGCATCCGCACGATCGTCTCGAGCAGCTCGAACGCGTCCGAGCTCGCACTCAGGTCGTGCTCACCGGAGCCGGCCATCGCCCGCAGCCGGTCGCTGGACACGATGGTGTCCGCGGGGAAGTGGGCAGCCGCCCAGCTGGACTTGCCGGACGCACCCGGCCCGACCAGCAGCACCAGGCACGGCGACGGCAGATGCAGCGCAACCTCGCGGTCCTGGCTCGCCTGCCCGTCGCCCACCAGCACAGTGTGCGGCAAGAACGTCCAAGACCGCGCCGCCGGCCCAGCGGCACGCTGGCCCGGTGACCGAGATCGCTTGCTACCTGCACGGCGCCCATCCGCGATCAGAGGAGCTGGTCGCCGCGACCCGGGACGCCGACCGCGGCCGGCAGACCCCGGCGGATGTCCAGGCGCGGCGCAACGCCGATCGAGCCGAGTTCCTCGACTTGCAGGCCGCCGCCGGCCTGGACTACCGCTCGGTCGGCTGGCTGTCCTGGCCCGATCTGTTCCGGCCGCTCATCGAGGCATGCGCCGGCCTGACCGCCGGCCCGCTGACCCGATGGTTCGACACGAACACATTCGTCCGGGCGCCAGTCATCGACGGGCCGCTGGAACTGGACCCGGCGGCGTTCGCCTCCGCCGCCGGCGCGACCGGCAGCGACGTCGCGCTGCTGCCCGGCCCGTACACGTTCTCCCGGCTGGTCGAGCCGCGCACCGATCCGGACGCGCTGATCGAGCCGCTGGCCGCGAGCCTGCTCCGCCCGGCTGCCGAGCAGCTGCGGGCGGCCGGAGCCACCCTGCTGCACCTACAGGAGCCGGCCCTGGTCGCCGGCAGCCCCGGCCCGACCGCGTCGAGCCTGGCGGATCTGGACCGCGCCCTGCGGATCCTGCGTGACGGGCTTGACCTGCGCGTGGTGCTGCACACCTACTACGGGGACGCCGGCCCATTGCTGCCCACGCTGCGCCAGCTGCCCCTGGATGCGGTCGGCGTTGACCTGACCCGGACCGATCTGGAGTCACTGCGCGGACCGTGGCCGATCGGCCTGCTGGCCGGCTGCCTGGACGGCCGGTCGTCCCTGGTCGAAAGCGTCGACGCTACCGTCGGTGTGGCCCGGCGGGTGGTCGAGCTGGCCCAGCCACCGTGGCTGCTGCTGTCCTCGGGTGGCGATCTCGAGCTCCTGCCCCGCACGGTGGCCGACGCCAAGGTGGGCGTGCTGGGTGCCGCCACTCGGCGGCTACGGGAGGCGCTGTGATGCTGGCGCCGCTGCTGACCCACGAGATCGGCTCGCTGGCCAAGCCAGGCTGGCGGGTGAAGGCCGCGGCCGGCCGGCCGTGCACCGAGGCGGACATCGAGCAGGCGGAGGTATGGGGCAACCGGCTCGGTGTGCCCGGCTACCCCGAGCTGGTGGCGCTGCTACGCAAGCCCACGCTCGACCACGGGGAGCGGTCCACGGTCCGGGACTGGTCAAGCCGCTATGGGCTGCGGTTCTTCGCCGCCGCCGGGCTGGACGTGGTCTATGACGGCGAGCAGCAGCGCAGCGAGATGTATGCCTGGGCGGCTGCGCACGCACACGGCTTCGAGTTCCGCGGCAGCGTGCGCAGCTTCGACAACAAGTACTACTCGAAGGCCGCGGTGACCGGCCCGGTGTCACTACGGGAACCGTTCCACAACGACGAGTTCGAGCTGCTGCAGGCGGCCGCCGACAAGCCGGTCAAGATCCCGGTCACCGGCCCGTACACGATGGCGGCCTGGTCGTTCGATGAGCGGCCGGGCGCCGCGGTGGATCCGCGCGCGCCGCTGGCCGAGCGCCGGATCGCGCAGCGGGCGGCCCGCCGCGAGCTGGTGCTGGACATCGCCGCCAACCTGGTCAGGCCAAACCTCGAGGCGCTGCTAAAGGCCGGCGCGGGGTGGATCCAGATCGACGAGCCGGCCGGGTCCACGGTGCCGGACGAGATCGATCTGATGGCCGAGGCGTTCGACGTCTGCGTCCGGGGGCTGGACGCGACGTTCACCACGCACCTGTGCTTCTCCGACTACACCTTGTTCTTCCCGGCGATCGAGCAGATGACCGGGTGCCGGCAGTACACGGTCGGGTTCGCCAACGGCGACAGCCGGGAGCTCGGCATCGGCCCGGCCGCCCGGCCCGGCTACCGGATCATCGAGCGGTTCCGTGACCTGCCCGGCCAGCCGCACCTGGGCCTGGGTGTGCTGGACATCCATACCGACTTCATCGAGTCGCCCGAGCTGGTCAGGGACCGGATCCTGCACGCGGTCGAGGTGTTCGGCGGGCCGGAGCGGTTGCAGGTGGTGCCGGACTGCGGGCTGCGCACCCGGTCCTGGGACGTCGCCTACCGGAAGCTGGTCAACATGGTCGCCGGCGTGCGCCTGGCGAGGAATGCGCTGGGCGGCTAGCAGCCCTAGGAACCCCGCCGGTACGCACCGGGGGTGACCCCCACGTACCGCTTGAACTGGTAGGTCAGGTGCGCCTGGTCGTAAAAGCCGCACTCCAGCGCGGTGCGGCTGATCGAGCGTCCGGTGGCCAGCAACCGCTTCGCTTCGGCGACCCGCAGCTGCAGCTGGTACCCGTACGGCGGCATCCCGACCTCGGCTCGGAATGTCCGGGCCAGTCGGTACATGCTCAGCCCGGCCACGTCGGCGAGCTCGCGCAGGGTGATCGCGGCGGTCGGATGGGCGTGCAGGTAGTCCAGCGCGCGCTGCACGGCACGATGCTCAGGCGACGCGACCGCCGGCCGGGACACCCCGCTGAACTCGCGAGCTACCGCGACCACGCCGGCCAGCAGCGCGTGCTCCCGCTCGAGCGGCGGCGCCGGCGTGGTCATGGCGCGGTGGAACCCGGCGAGCGGGCCGGCCACCGCGGTCCGCCGGTGTACCACGTCGGCCGGGGCCGGGCTGCCCAGCCGCGCCGGGGCGTCCTCGAGCAGACCGGCCATCCGGTCGGGCGTGATGTAGAGCACGTCGTAACCCAGCCCGTCCGGAGCGGCCGGCTCGCCGGTGTGGATCTCGTACGCCGGGATCACGAACGCGCTACCTGCCGGCGCCAGATACTGCTGCCGGGCGCAGTCGAACGCGGCCGCACCCCGACCGACCAGAGCCACGCAGACCGCGTCATGCCAGTGCGGTGCATAGCGATAGCGCAGGAAGTGCGCGTGCAGCACCTCGACGCCGGGCAGCAGCGGGTCGCGCAGCATCCGCGACCACTCTCGCGCCCGGCCGGCCCGGGCCGGCACCCCGCCCGTCACCCGATCCACGGTAGTGCGGCGCGCGGCCATCCGGGACTACCGGCTAGGAGACTGCTGAAGAATCCGCGCGGCGTGGTGCGGTGATCGGCGGCTGCTGAAATCCTGCGGGTGTGCAGGGTGAGGTTGGTCGGCAGCGGGAGCTGCTTGATGTGGAGTCGGTCGCTGGGCATCTGCTGGTGGCCGGGGGCGT
>JAKEEW010000399.1 GCA_022616375.1 Sporichthyaceae bacterium | reverse complement strand
GACCTTTCGACGGATCTTGGGCTGGCCGATGAGCTGAAGTGGAGCGATCAGCCGGTCGATGACGTGGTATTCGTCACCCACAGTCCTGGCTTCCGCAGATTGTAGGCACACGAGCGGCGTGAAACCGGTGCTGGTGTTGGGTTTTAGCCGTGTGGGCTGGATTTGGTCGTGTTACTACGACCCGGTGGTGGTCCGGGTGGTGGGTGCGCCCTGTGCTGCTACTCGGCGGTGGGGGTGAAGTCGTAGAAGCGGGGCGGTTCGTGCAGGTCGAGGGCGGTGAGGAGGCTGCGTTGGCGGGGGGTGAGCTGGCTGCGTTGGGCGTAGGTGCCGTGGTTGGTGGCGAGGGTGACCAGGTGCATGCGTTCGAGTTCGTCGCGGATGTTGCGCCAGGTGTCGCCGGTGGTGGTCTCGGCCACGCGTAGCAGGAGCAGGGCGAGCCAGTGCAGCTGGATGTGGGCGCGGATGCGGTCTTCGCGGCGGTGGTAGACCGGGCGGAGGTCGATTGTGGACTTCAGGTCGCGCCAGCCTCGTTCGGCTTCGTAGAGTCCTTTGTAGCCTTGGGCGATGTCGGCGGCGGAGAGGGTTTCGTCGGAGGTGCGCAGCAGGTACTTGCCGTCGAAGCCCGCGTCGTGGCGGGCTTTGGCCCGGTCGATGCGCAGCAGCCCGCTGGGGGTGGTGCGCAGGAAGCGGTTGAAGGCGGGCTTGGTGCGCAGCGCGCCGGCCAGCTCGGCTCGCTTGGCCGCTGGCAGGGTGTCGGTGCCGGCGATGCGTTCGGATAGCCGGGTGAGGATCTGCTCGCGGATGGCGCCGTCGCGGGTGGCGGCCTCGGGGTTGTGGCAGATGACGAACCGCTCGGCCGCGGTGCCGTCGCCGACGCGGACCTCTTTGACGCGCAGGTTGCCGGCCACGCTGCGGTAGCGGCCGGGGCGGGACAGGGCGGCGGCCGCCTCGGCACTGTCGCTGCGCAGCTTCTCGCCGATGATGTAGTGCCCGCCGCCGCGCTGGAGATAGCGGCGGTTCTCGGCGGAGTTAAAACCGCGGTCCAGCGCCCAGATGACCCGGTTGAGGTTCCAGCTGCGCAGGTCGTCTTTGACGGTGCGCAGCAGCACCTGGTCGGAGGTGTCGCCGGGGAAGGTCCACACCCGCACCGGGATGCCCGTTCGGGTGACCGCCATGGCGATGACGACCTGGGGCAGGTCGGGGCGGTGGTCCTTGCTGTGCCCGTGGGTGCGCCAGGCGGCCTCCACCGCCCGGCCGGCATCGTCGGCCTCGGCGCCCTCACCCTGCTCGTCGAGCAAGGCGTCGTCGGTGGTCTCGGTCTGCCAGTAGGTCGAGGAGGTGTCGAAGAACAGAATGTCGACTTCGAGGTTGAGCAAGTTGGCCACGGAGAAGAACACCGCCTCCTGCAGCTCGGCCAAGGTGGACAAGAACACGTCCATGGCCCGGTAGCAAGCGTCGTCGGAGACCTGGGGCAGCCCGTCGATGAACACCCGGTGTTCCACCCAGGAGCATCCGGCCAGTTTGGACAGTGGGGTGGGCGAGAGCCGGTTGGCGACCATGGCAAAGACGATCCGCTCCACCAGCGCCGGGTCGACGCGGCGGCCCGGACCGGCCCGGCGCCCGGCTACCGCGATGATCTGCTTGCCAATGCCCAGCCGCTGCCACAGCTGGTCGGCCACCCACGCGGTGCCCATCGGCCGGCTGTCGAGCACCTGCACCTCACCGTCCACACTGGCCGCCACCGCCTCAGCTGGGTCCAGAAAACGGCTCACGCTGGTGACCAGCCGCGCCAGGCCGTCGCGGTCAACCTGGTCGGCCCGGCCAAAGTTGTGGATGATGCGCGCCTTGGACACCCCGGTGTCCGGGTCCCGCTCGTTGTGCGCCAACGCCAGGTACGCCACCACGGTGCCGTCCTGGTTACGTCGCCTGGTCTCGCGCAGGTACATGCCCACAACGATAGCCGTACGCCCTGTGGAAGTAAAGCCTTTTCCAAGATCGCGTGT
>JAKEEW010000398.1 GCA_022616375.1 Sporichthyaceae bacterium | reverse complement strand
GGGCCGGTGGGGCGACCGTCGACCTGGCCACGGCCGGTAATGACGCTCAGATCGACGCGGCCGTTAAGCCCGTGGTGGCCGGGGAGGTACGGCTGGTGGTCGCGGCCGCGACCGATGCCGAGGTACGGGCGGTGGTACGGCGGATGGTGCGCCACCTCTCGCCGCCGCCGTCAAGACGTCCTGACGACGTACCGCCGAACCGGACGGTCTTCGACCTACCACCGCTGAGCGTGCTGCCGCTGGCACCGGCCGTACCCGGGCTGGTTTCCGCCCTCGACCTACCGATGAACCCGGACGACGTGGCTGCCGCGACGCTGGCCGGCCGCGAGCGGCGGTGGGATCTGCTGCGCAATGACGCCAGCTCGGTGACCCTGCACGGCTGCCTGCTCGGCGGTCTCGACCATGGCAAGTCTGCGACATTCCGGGCCCGGATCGAGGTCGACGACACTGTCCTGTCCGACGGCGAGGAGACCGTGCTCGCCTGCGCTGTGCTCAATGCCGGAGCATCCGATGTGGATGGTCTACCGCTGGTCCTGGACGCACCCGCCGACGACGGCCTGGTCGAGGTGGCCATCGCGGTGCCAATCATACGGCGGCGTCTGATCCGGCAGGCTGACGTCCAGGTCGAGGTAAGGCGGGCTCGGGGCAGGGCGATGAGCGTCACTCCGCGTGACGGCGCTATCCGATCCGTCGATGACGGAGTGATCGCTCCGCTGAGCCGCAAGCGCTCGTGGTGGACCGAACCGGGTGCCTGGGCAACGTACGTGATGTGACCCGCTAGTCGCCCGGAGCAACGGGGCTGTGCAAGGCTGGGGGGCAGCCAGGGGTGGAGGTGCATTCATGGATACGGACGCCGCCCAGGAAAGACAGGCGCGCCGTGACCGAGGACTACGTCGAGCAGCAGCACTGCGGTGCGCGGGTCGGCCACCTCCTGCTCGAGCATGCGGAGCCTCGGGCCAGGGTCGAGCATCGGGTGCGGGCGGCCGAGGGTGTACTCGTCCGAGCCGAGG
>JAKEEW010000397.1 GCA_022616375.1 Sporichthyaceae bacterium | reverse complement strand
TCGGGGTGCGCCTGGTGGTCGGCTCGGTGCAGGACGCGATCGACGCCGGCCGGTTAGTCGAGGAGCGGACCGCGACCGCCGGCCGCAACCGGCTGCAGACCCCGGTGCTGCTGGACACGATCGAGCGGCACGACTTCGACGCGCTGTTCGGTGGGGCCCGGCGGGACGAGGAGAAGGCGCGCGCCAAGGAGCGGGTGTTCTCGTTCCGCGACGAGTTCGGCCAGTGGGATCCGAAGAACCAGCGGCCGGAGCTCTGGGACATCTACAACACCAAGATCAGCCGCGGCGAGCACATCCGGGTGTTCCCGCTGTCGAACTGGACCGAGCTCGACATCTGGCAGTACATCGAGCGCGAGGAGATCGCGCTGCCCGAGATCTACTACGCGCATCGCCGCAAGGTGGTCGCGCGGGACGGGATGTTGCTCGCGCTCGGCGAACAGGTGCAGCCCAGGCAGGGCGAGGAAATCGTCGAGGAGCTGGTCAGGTTCCGCACGGTCGGCGACATGTCCTGCACCGGCGCGGTGGTGTCCTCGGCCCGGACGGTTGCCGAGGTGATCGCCGAGACCGCGGTGACCCGGATCACCGAGCGTGGCGCCACCCGGGCGGACGACCGGACCGCGGAGGCGGCCATGGAAGACCGCAAGCGGGAGGGCTACTTCTGATGAGCGAGCCCACCGAGCCGCGCCCGAGCACCCGGCGGCCGGCCGACATCCTGCGCTTCGCCACCGCCGGCTCGGTCGACGACGGTAAGAGCACGCTGATCGGCCGCCTGCTCTACGACTCCAAGGCGATCTTCGAGGACCAGCTCGAGTCGGTCGAGCGGACCAGCCGGGCCCGCGGCGACGAGTACACCAACCTGGCGCTGCTCACCGACGGTTTACGGGCCGAGCGCGAGCAGGGCATCACGATCGACGTGGCCTACCGCTACTTCGCCACCCCGCGGCGGAAGTTCATCATCGCCGACACTCCGGGGCACATCCAGTACACCCGCAACATGGTCACCGGCGCGTCCACCGCGGACCTGGCCATCGTGCTGGCCGATGCGCGCAAGGGCCTGGTCGAGCAGAGCCGCCGGCACGCGTTCCTGGTGTCGCTGCTGCGGGTCCCGCACATCGTGCTGTGCGTGAACAAGATGGACCTCGTCGACTACGCCCAGGACACGTTCGAGGAGATCGCCGGCGAGTTCGAGGGCTTCGCCGCCCGGCTGAACGTGCCCGACCTCACCGTGATCCCGATCTCGGCGCTGCACGGCGACAACGTGGTCTCCGCGTCCGGGAACATGCCCTGGTACGAGGGCCCGACCCTGCTGTCCCACCTGGAGCACGTCTGGGTGGCCGCCGACCGCAACCTGGTCGACGTACGGTTCCCGGTGCAGTACGTGGTGCGGCCGCAGTCCGCGGCCCACCCGGACTACCGCGGCTACGCCGGCAAGGTGGCCGGTGGGGTGCTCAAGGTCGGCGACGAGGTCATGGTGCTGCCGACCGGGTTCACCACCCGGATCGTCGGCATCGACACCGCGGACGGGCCGGTGGCCGAGGCGTTCCCGCCGATGTCGGTGACCTTCCGGCTGGCCGACGAGCTGGACATCTCCCGCGGCGACATGCTCTGCCGGCCGAACAACCAGCCCTCGGTCGGTCAGGACATCGAAGCGATGGTCTGCTGGATGGACGAGCGTGCCATGCTGCGCCCCGGTGTCAAGCTGGCCATCAAGCACACCACCCGGGTAGCCAGGGCGCTGGTGCGCGAGCTGCACTACCGGCTCGACGTCACCACGCTGCACCGGGAGGAAGGCGTCGAGGCGCTCGGGCTCAACGAGATCGGGCGGATCCGGCTGCGGTCCACTCAGCCGCTGTTCACCGACTCGTACAGCCGCAACCGCGCCACCGGCGGGTTCATCCTGATCGACGAGGCGACCCATCGCACGGTGGCCGCCGGGATGATCATCTAGGTCGGGATGATCATCTAGGCGGTGCCCCGCCGGCCTCGGCGTTGACCGCCGACGGCTGGGCAGGGCGGCTGGCTCTGGTCCTGGCCAGTGCGGGTAGGCCGCGACGGCGGCGGATCGCCATCCAGCCGATCGACCCACCGATCGCGATCACGAGCAGGATCCAGCCAAGCGCCTCGGTCGGCACCCCGAGCAGCTTGAGCCCGGACGCGGTCAGCACGATGGTCAGCGCCCGCCTGACGATTCCCTCCGGCACCGTGGCCGACAGTCGAGCACCCAGATAGACCCCGGGCAATGCGCCGACCACCAGCGGCGTCGTGATGTCCAGGTGGAAGTCGCCGAACATGAGGTGTGCGATCGCGGCCGAGGTGACCAGCGGCACGGCCTGCACGATGTCGGTGCCGACCAGCCGGTTGGTCCGCAGCATCGGGTACAGCGCTAGCAGCGCAACCACGACCAGCGATCCGGAGCCGACCGAGGTGACTCCGACCACCAGGCCTGCCACCGCGCCGATCAGCACGGTGCGGACCCGGCGCACCGCGACGTCGGGCTGCTCGGGCCGGGGAACCCGGTCCGGCCGGGTGCGCTGGATCAACGATACGTAGGCGCGGATCACGATCCCGGCGGCGGCCAGCAGTAACGCGGCGCCCAGGGCGAGTCGGATGATCCGTTGGACTGATTCGTCCGAGCCGATCTGTTGCAGCAGGGTCACGCCGAGGAACGCCATCGGCACCGAGCCCAGGGTCAGGTACTTGACCAGGCCGAGGTGCACGGTTCCGCGACGGAGGTGGACGGCTCCACCGACCGGCTTCATCAGCGCGCTGACTACAAGATCGTTGGACACCGCGGTCAGCGGGGGAACCTGGAACATCAGCACCAGTACCGGGGTCATCAGGGCGCCGCCGCCCATCCCCGTCATCCCCACGACCAGGCCAACCAGCAGCCCGGCGATAGCTAGTGACCAGTCCAATCTCGGGGTGCCCGCTCTACTAGGTGGGGATTTGGAGGGATACGCTACGGCATCTCCGCAGGGGGGTCCGCCGGCCACGTCCGGGATGCCTAGACACCCGTCCACCGGGTCCACTCGGTGGCCGGGCCGGCTGGCTAGCATGCCTGCATGTCGATTGGGGCCCGGCACCTGCGTGACCTGCTTCGTGGACTGACCAGCGAGAGCCCCGAGGTGCGCAGCGGGGCCTGCGACACGGTCGCGGACTGGGCGCAGTTCCTCAACGGGCCAGAGGGTGCGGTGGCGAGCTACACCGTGGGTTGCCTGGCCATGATCGAGACCGAGCCGGACTGCCTCGAGGCCGAGATGCACGCGCTGGCCACGCTGGCCGAGTGGGAGCTCGCCCCGTCGTTCGTCTACGACGAGGTCAAGCATCTGGACCCGGGCAAGCTCGGCGCGGCGACCCGCACGCACTACGACAACTTCATCGCCCGGATGGCGTTAGATCTTGAGCCGTTCCCTGACCATCGCATGGACCTGCTCGACCGCGTCGTCCACGGTGCCGATCGAGGTATCGATCCGTAGTTCGGCGTCGTCCGGGGACTCGTACGGATCGGAGATCCCGGTGAACTCCGGAATGCTGCCGTCCCTGGCCTTGGCGTACAGGCCCTTGCGGTCCCGGCTCTCGCACACCTCGAGCGGGGTGTCGACGTGGATCAGCAGGAAGTCGCCGTGCTTGGCGATCATCTTGCGGACCTTGGCCCGGGTGGCCGCGTACGGCGCGATCGGCGCGCAGATCGCGATCCCGCCGTGCCGGGTCACCTCGGCCGCGACGTAGCCGATCCGGCGGATGTTGAGATCACGGTCCGCCTTGGAGAAGCCGAGCCCGGCCGAGAGCAGCCGGCGCACCTCGTCGCCGTCCAGCAGGGAGACCGTCCAGCCGTCCGCGACCAGGCGATCGCGCAATCCCTTGGCCACCGTGGACTTCCCCGAACCGGAGAGCCCGGTGAAGAACACCGTCATCCCACGCCGGCCGGCATCCGGGTCGGCGACGCCGGTGAGCTGGCCGGGCAGCAGGATCGTGGCCAGCCCGGCCGAGTCGACCGCGGCGATGTCCTCAGGGGGTAGCAGCAGGTGGCTGGCGCCGTACCGGGCGGCGACCTGAGCCCACGAGTAGGCCCGGGTCCCGGCGTCCGGGGCGATCGGCAGCGGAAGCGGCACCACGATCGGTGCCAGGCCGGCCTTTTTCACCGAGCGCACGGTCTGCTGGACCAGCCGGGGCGCCGGGTACGAGCCCAGGGCCTTCTCCCTGGTCTGGACTAGGAGCAGCAGCTTGGCCGGCTCGATCCCGAGCCTGGCCGCCGCCGTGCGCATGGTCCCCAGGTCGGCCGCGTTCGGCGGCCCGGTCACCGGCACCGCGAGCACCGGTCCGGCGACGGTGGCCAGCTGGGCGGCCACCTCGGCCGGTGTCGTGGGCAGCATGCCGAACCGCCGATGGCCCCCGGCCGGCAGTTCGGTGGCTTCGCCGATGATCCGGAAGCGGTGATCGTCGAGCGCGATCAGCGCGGTCACCGCCAGCTTCGCCACCGGGGCGTCCTCGGCATCCCGCAACGTCAGCTCGGAACCGATGGCCAGGTCGGCCGGTGCCGAGCCGTCCCGGTCCAGGGTCAGGATCGGGCTGTCCAGGGCGCCGCGCAGGACCAGGTCGAGGTCGTCGAGCTCGTCTGGATCGAGGTCGAGTCCGGACTCGGGCAGATCGGACACTGCTGGCATCGGCCGATTCTCGCACGGCGTCCACCGAATGGCTGTCGATGATCCCTATTGCCCTGGTGCGGTTGGCTACGCTCGCGGTATGCGCGTCGTGACGATCTCAGCGGCGTACGGCGCCGGCGGCAGCGTGGTGGGGCCGGCGGTCGCGGAGCGGCTGGGTGTGCCGTTCGTGGATCGGGCCATCCCGGAGCACGTCGCCGCCGAGATCGGCTGTTCGCTCGAAGCCGCGCTGGCGCACGACGGCCGGGCCGAAACCGGTCTGGGCCGAGTGCTGCAGGCCACCGCCCGAATGCCCAACATCACCCTGGGCGGTCTGGAGAGCTACGTGGCCCCGACCGACCTGATGCCGGAGGAGGAGTTCGTCCGGCGCACCGAGACCTACATCGCCAACGTCGCATCCACCACCGGTGGCGTGATCCTCGGCCGGGCCGGCGCGTTCGTGCTGGCCACCCGGCCGAGCGCACTGCACGTGCGGTTGGCCGGCCCGGTCGAGGCGCGGATCGCGCAGGCCGCGAAGCTGCACGGCCGGGACCTGGCGTCGGCGAAGAAGCGGATGCAGGAGAACGATCGGGCCCGGGCCGCCTACGTGCAGCACTTCTATCACGCGGACGCGAACGACCCGCGGCACTACCACCTGGTGGTGGACTCCACCGCGATCCCGCTCGACGCGGTCACCGAGCTGGTCGCGAACGCGGCACTGGCGATCGATGCGCCCACCGCACCGTGACCACGATCGCGTGGCACGATCATCGTTATGCCCAGCGCTCCGAGCGTTTCCTACTCGATAACGGCCCGGCTCGAGGCTCCCGCCCGCGGTAACGCGGCGAGCCGGCTGACCCACGTCGTGGAGTCCGCCGGCGGGGTGGTGACCGCGCTCGACGTCACCTCGTCCGGGCACGAGCGACTGCGGATCGACGTGACCTGCCAGGCAATCGACACCGCACACGCCGAGCAGCTGGTCGAGGCGATGCGTGGGATCGACGGCGTGACGGTCGGCAAGGTCAGCGACCGCACGTTCCTCATGCATCTCGGCGGGAAGATCGAGATGGCTAGCAAGGTGCCGATCCGCAACCGCGACGACCTGTCCCTGGTGTACACCCCGGGGGTGGCGCGGGTCTGCCAGGCCATCGCGGAGAATCCGGAGGATGCCAGGCGGCTGACCATCAAGCGCAACACGGTGGCGGTCGTGACCGACGGCTCGGCGGTGCTCGGGTTGGGCAACCTGGGTCCGGCGGCGGCGCTTCCGGTGATGGAGGGCAAGGCGGCGCTGTTCAAACGGTTCGCCGGGATCGACGCGTGGCCGATCTGCCTGGACACCCAAGATGTCGACGAGATCGTGCGAGCGGTGCAGCTGATCGCGCCCGGGTTCGCCGGGATCAACCTCGAGGACATCTCCGCGCCGCGCTGCTTCGAGGTCGAGTCGCGGCTGCGCGAGCTGCTGGACATCCCGGTGTTTCACGACGACCAGCACGGCACCGCCATCGTGGTGCTGGCCGCGCTGACCAACGCGCTGCGAGTGGTCGGAAAAGCCCTGCCGGAGGTACGGATCGTGATGGTCGGCGCGGGGGCGGCCGGCACCGCGATCCTGTCCCTGCTGTTCGACGCCGGCGCGCGCGACGTCACCGTCGCAGACCGGTACGGCGTGATCCACCGCAACCGGCCCGGCCTGCCCGACGACCTGCGTTGGGTGGCCGAGCGGACCAACCTGCGCGACTACACCGGAGACCTCGGCGGCGCGCTGGTCGGCGCGGACGTGTTGATCGGAGTGTCGGCACCGGACATCCTCAGCGGTTCCGACATCGCCACGATGGCGCCGGACGCGGTGGTCTTCGCACTGGCCAACCCGGTCCCCGAGGTCGATCCGGAGGCTGCCAGCGAGCACGCCGCTGTGGTGGCCACCGGGCGATCCGACTTTCCGAACCAGATCAACAACGTGCTCGCGTTTCCCGGGATCTTCCGCGGCCTGCTCGACGCCCGCAGCCATCGCATCACCCAGGCTGTGCTGCTGGCCGCCGCCGGGGCGCTGGCCGCGGCGGTCACCGACGACGAGCTGAACGCGAACTACATCGTCCCGAGCGTTTTCCACCCCGATCTGGCTCAGGTAGTTGCAACCGCGGTGCGTCAGGCGGCCATGATGGACGTATGACCGGACAGCTCACCGGACGGCTTCTCGTCGCCACGCCGCTGCTGGTCGATCCGAACTTCCGGCGCGCCGTGGTGCTCGTCCTCGACCACGACGAGGACGGCTCGCTCGGGGTGGTGGTGAACCGGCCGACCACGGTGGACGTGGCCGCCGTGCTCGAGCAATGGGCGCAACTGACCACCGAGCCCGGGGTGCTGTTCCAGGGCGGGCCGGTAGCGCTGGACAGCGCGCTCGGGCTGGCCGCGATCAACGGTGAGCTCGGCACCGGCCGGGTTCCGGTCGAGCAGGTCAACGGGGTCGGGTCAGGCGGCTCGGGGACCGGTCCCGATGGCGGCTCCGATGGCAGTTCGGCGGACGCCTCCGAGGGTAGTGGCGGTGCGGAGCGCGGCTCCGAGGATGGCCCGGCGCTGCCGTCCGGGGCCGGGGCACCCGGGGCCGGGGGAGCCGATCCCGCGGCGGAGGACGACGAGCCGCTCGGCTGGCGGCGGGTCCGCGGCCGGATCGGTCTGATCGACCTGGATGCGCCGCCGGAGATCCTCGCGGCCGAGATGAGCTCCCTACGGATCTTCGCCGGGTACGCGGGCTGGGGCTCGGGGCAGCTGGAGGCCGAGATCGACGAGGGCGCCTGGTATGTGGTGGACGCCGAGCTGGGCGACGCGTTCGTCCCGCGGCCTGAGCACCTGTGGCGGACGGTGCTGCGCCGTCAGCCCAGCGAGCTCGCCTTCGTGGCCACCTTCCCGGACGACCCCACCCACAACTAACGCGTGGCCCGACCGAGCCCGCTACGGATCCACCTAGACTGGTCGGCATGACGACACCCACGGAGCCGTTGGAGAGCCCGAAGATCGACGAGGGCCTCGGCACCCTGGTCGAGGAGCGGGTCAAGCCCAGCTTCGGCGACGGCGACCACGAGCGGTTCGCCCACTACGTGCCGAAGGACAAGCTGGTCGAGGCGATGGTCAACGGCACCCCGGTGATCGCGCTGTGCGGCAAGGTCTGGGTGCCAAGTCGGGACCCGAAGCGGTTCCCGGTCTGCCCGGAGTGCAAGCGTCTGTGGGAGCTGATGCCACCGGGCGACGAGGGCTCGTCGGACTCCTGATCGGACCCGGTCGAGACTCCTGATCGGTGTGACGGCTTCGGTCCGCAGACCTAGGCCGTAACAGTCCATCGCCCGATCCGGGGCATACCCGCAACCCCCTAGGCTGTTGCGGTGACCGCCTCGGACGCTACGACCACCGCGCCACCGGCGCCCGAGCCTTCCGGCATTTTCGCTCGCGAGTACCGCCCGGTCACGATCGGGATCCTGTCCTTCATCCTGCTGTTCGCGTTCGAGGGCATGGGCGTGGCGACCGTGATGCCGCTGACCGTGGACGAGCTCGGCGGGCTGCCGTACTACGCCTGGTCGTTCTCCGGCTACCTGATCGCCAGCCTGTATGGGATGGTCGTCTCCGGCGAGCTGAGCGACCGGCGCGGACCCCGACCCGGATTCGTGCTCGGCGTCGGGCTGTTCATCGCCGGGCTGCTGGTCGGCGGCGGGTCCGAGAACATGTTGATGTTCATCGTCGCCCGCGCGGTCCAGGGCGTCGGCGGCGGGATGGCCATCGTCGCGCTGTACGTGCTGGTGGGCCGGGTCTATCCGGACGCGGTCCGGCCGAAGATGTTCGCCGCCCTGGCCTACGCCTGGATCATGCCGGGCGTGCTCGGGCCGTTCATGGCGGGGTTCGTCGCCGAAACCTGGTCGTGGCGTTGGGTGTTCCTGGGCGTGCCGTTGTTCGTGATCCCGGTGCTGTTCCTGCTGCTGCCGCGGCTGAGTGGGTTCGAGGCGGCCGCTGACGCCACGCCGCGCAGACCGCGCAAGCGGCTGGCGCTGGCCGCCGCCGTCGGGGTCGGGCTGCTCCAGTTCGCCGGCCAGCACCTGCGCTGGTACAGCCTGCTGATCCTGGCCGTGGCGGCGCTGTTGCTGGTGCCGAGCGTGCCCAAGCTGCTGCCTCGAGGCACGCTGCGGTTCGGCCGCGGGATCCCCACCATCGTGGCGATGCGAGGCGTGCTCGCCGGTGCCTTCTTCGGTACCGAGAGCTTCGTGCCGCTGATGCTGGTACGGGAGCGCGGCCTGTCGGCGCAGGCGGCCGGGCTGGTGCTGACCGGTGCGGCGGTGAGCTGGTCGTTGGGCTCCTGGTATCAGGGCCGGCAGGACCGGCGGTTGCGCCGCGACCAGCTGGTGCCGTTCGGCTCCGCGGTGGTGGCGGTATCCATCCTGAGCCTGACGCTGGTGCTGATCCCGGCGGTTCCACCGCTGTTCGCGGCGCTGCCCTGGGCGCTCGCCGCAGTCGGGATGGGCCTGTCGATCGCAAGTTTGTCGGTGCTGCTGTTCGAGCAGTCCCCGACCGCGGAGCAGGGCTCGAACTCGGCCGCGATCCAGGTCAGTGACGCGCTCGGGTCGATCGTGTTCATCGGCATCGCCGGGGTGATCTTCGCGGCGAGCTATGACAGCGCCGGGAAGCTGACCTTCGTCACGATCTATCTGGTGATGGCCGGTCTGGCGATTGCGGGCGCTTTGCTGGGTCACCGGGTCCGACCCGCGGGCACGTTACAAGACGTGCCGGAAAAGGTTGGGGCGGCCCGCTAAGCTCCACTGCCCGTGAGCACCTCCAGCCGGCCCGGTCTGTCGCCCGCATTCCCGGACCGAGCCGCTTGGGGGAGCACCCCACAGAACCGCTCGCTTCGCTCACGCTTGCGCGGGGACCCCGCACGGACGACGGCCGCCAAGCTGCGCGCCTGGCAGGCCGAGGCACTGGAGAAGTACCTGGTCGAGCAGCCCAGGGATTTTCTCGCGGTGGCCACGCCCGGAGCCGGCAAGACCACGTTCGCGCTGCGGCTGGCCAACGAGCTGCTGGCCAGTCGGCAGGTGCACGCGATCACCGTGGTCACGCCGACCGAACACCTCAAGCGGCAGTGGGCGCAGGCCGCCGCCCGGGTTGGGATCCGGCTGGACGCCGGCTTCCGCAATGCCCAGGGCTCGACCTCGCGGGACTACGTCGGGGTCACCGTGACCTATGCCGGGGTAGGCGCGCACCCGGCACTGCACCGCAACCGAACGCAAGAGCGCAAGAGCCTGGTCATCCTGGATGAGATCCACCACGCCGCCGATGCGCAGTCCTGGGGCGAGGCAGTGCGCGAGGCGTTCGACCCGGCTTCCCGCCGGTTGGCGCTGACCGGCACGCCGTTCCGCTCGGACACCAACCCGATCCCGTTCGTCGGCTACGCGCCCGGCGAGGACGGCATCCCGCGCAGCGTCGCCGACTACAGCTACGGCTACGGCCAGGCGCTGCGGGACTCCGTGGTCCGACCGGTGATCTTTCTGGCCTACTCGGGCCAGATGCGCTGGCGCACCTCGGCCGGCGACGAGGTGGCCGCGCAGCTGGGTGAACCGGCCACCCGACAGCTGACCGCGCACGCCTGGCGGACCGCGCTCGACCCGTCAGGCGACTGGATTCCGGCCGTGCTCGAGGCCGCCGACCGGCGGCTGTCCGAGGTGCGCCGGCACATGCCGGATGCCGCCGGGCTGGTCATCGCCAGCGACCACGAGGCAGCCCGCGCCTACGCGAAGCTGCTGCGCCGGGTGAGCGGGGCCGCGCCCGCGCTGGTGCTGTCCGACGAACCGGCGGCCAGCAAGCGGATCGAGGAGTTCGCCGGGTCGGACCGGCGGTGGATGGTCGCGGTCCGGATGGTCTCCGAGGGCGTCGACATCCCGCGGCTCGCGGTCGGGGTCTACGCGACCAGCGTGTCCACCCCGCTGTACTTCGCGCAGGCGGTCGGCCGGTTCGTCCGGGCCCGCCGGCGTGGTGAGACCGCATCGGTGTTCCTGCCCACGATTCCCGGCCTGCTCGAGTTCGCCGCCGAGCTCGAGGTCGAGCGCGACCACGTGCTCGGGCGCACCGGTGGCTCGGGCGACGAGGATGACCCGTTCGCGGCCGAGGACGCGCTGCTGGCGAGGGCGGAGCAGACCCAGACCGAGCCGGGTGCGCAGGACGCCGGGTTTGAGGCCCTCGGCTCGGACGCGCATTTCGACCGGGTGCTCTACGACGGCGGGGAGTTCGGCCTGCAGGCCGCGGTCGGCAGCGCCGAGGAACAGGACTACCTCGGCCTGCCCGGGCTGCTCGAGCCGGACCAGGTCGCCGAGCTGCTGCAGCGCCGGCAGGCCGAGCAGCTGGCCGCACAGCGCCGCGCAGACCGGGTTGGCCGGGTTGGCCGGGCCAGCCGCGGCGCCGTCGCCGAGCCGGATCCGGTGGACTCGCTGCCGGCACTGCGCAAGGAGCTCAACGGGCTGGTCGGGGCCTGGCACCACCGCACCGGGCAGTCGCACGGCGCGATCCACGCCGAGCTGCGCCGGGTCTGCGGGGGACCGCCGGCGGCTCAGGCCGGGGCGGCCCAGCTCGCGGAGCGGATCGCGCTGATCCGGCAGTGGGCGCTACGCCGGCAGACCTGAGCGACCGTCCAGGGCTGCGGGCCAGGGCCCGGCGCCCAGGGGTGGTGCGTCCGAGGTTGTACGTGGATACCCGGCGGGTGTCGGGGATTTCCGTACAACCAGACAATCACTACCCCGTCGGCCTGAGGGGAGGCGGTCAGCCCGCGGAGCGTGGCGCCGGCGGCTTCTGGTGCGCCGGGATCCCGGTGTAGCTGCGCGCCACCATCTGGATCCACTGGTAGACCGCATCCTCGTTCGGGGCCAGCGGGCCGGGCCGGAAGTGCGGCGAGGCAAGGCCGCGCTGCACCGACTCGCAGGCCGCCCAGTCCTGCCGGTTGGTGCGATCCCAGAACTCCACCGCATAGGTCGGATCGGTCACCTCCGCCGGGAACAGCCAGGAACACTCCACCCAGGTGCGGTCCGGTGCGAGCGGGAGCAGCCGGTGCGTCATCACGTAGTCCGGGTGCAGCGACAGCAGCAGGTTCGGGAATAGACCGAGGTAGAACACGTGCCGGGGATCAACGCCGGGCAGCGGGATGCCGCCGGACTGGCCGGACAGCGACATCGTGTCGGCGCTGTCGACCAGGTCCATCGAGCCACCGATCCAGGCGCCAGGCCGGTCCCAGTTGTCGCCGCTGTTCGGCGGCGAGACCTGGCACAGCTCCGGATGGATCATCGGGCAGTGGTAGCACTCGTGGTAGTTCTCCACGAGCACCTTCCAGTTCGCCACCACCTCGTAGGAGTGGGTCGCCTTGATCTGTAGCCCGGCCGGGGCGTACGGCGCTACCAGCTCGGCCAGGTCGCCGACATGCTCCTCGAACCGGGTCGCCGTTCCGGTCGCGTTCACGAACACCCAGCCGTGCCACTCCACCACCGGCAGCTCGACCAGGCCGTGCTCGGCCGGATCGAAGCCGATGAGCTCGGTGAATCCGGGGGCGGCCAGCAGCGCGCCCTCCAGGTCGTAGGACCAGCCGTGGTAGGGGCAGACCAGGACCCTGCGCTCACCGCTGTGCCCGATCGCGAGCACCTCGTGGCCGCGATGCCGGCACGTGTTGGCCAGCGCCCTGACCGATCCACCCGCCGGCCAGGTCAGCAATACCCCGACATCCCCGACGACCAGGCTGCGCTGGCGGACCGCGGCGCCGTTGCTGCCGGCCCGAAGCTGCTCGGCCCGGCCGACGCACACCCAGGACCCGGCGAAGAGGTTCCGCTGTTCCCAGGCCAGCACCTCGGCCGAGGTGTAGGCGGCCGCCGGCAGCATGGTGCCCTCGCCGAACCGGCGGGTGACCGTGGCCAGCTCGTCGGCCGGCAGTGGCGCGGCGGCGATGCTCATGCCGACCTCCGGATCAGCTTGGGGCCGCGCAGCCTGGCGCGGCGCCGGTCGGCGAGCACCTGCTTGACCACGTTGCGGCCGGGAATGCCGGTAACCCCGCCGCCGCCGTGGGTCGCCGAGCCGGCCTGGTACAGCCCGGCGATCGGGGTGCGCAGGTCGGCGAAGCCGGCCGCCGGGCGGCAGTGGAACATCTGGCCCGGGGTCAGCTCGCCGTGGAAGATGTTGCCGCCGATCAGGCCGTACTCGTGCTCCATCTCGTACGGGCCGATCACCTGGCGGTGCAGCACCGAGTCGGTGAATCCCGGCGCGACCGCCTCCATCCGCGCCACCACCCGGTCTGCGTACGCCTCCAGCTCGGCCGGATGCGGCTGGCCGTGCCAGGACTGCGGCACCCACTGGGTGAACATCGACACGATGTGCTGGCCCTCGGGCGCGAGCGTGGGGTCGAACACGCTCGGGATGCACACGTCGGCAAACGGCAACGTGGCCGGCCGGCCCGATGCCGCCTCCTGGAACGCGGTCTCGACGTCGTCCAGCGACTCGGACAGCACGATGGTGCCGCCGTGCACGTCAGGCGCGAACTCCGGGTGACTGGCAAACGTCGGCAGCCGGTCTATCGCGAGGTTGACCTTCACGGTGCCCGACCGGGTCTTCCACGACTCGATGTCGGCTACGAAGTCGGCCGGGAGCTGGTCCCGGTCGACCAGCCGGAGGAACGAGATCTGCGGGTGCACCGTCGTGATCACCGTGCCGGCCTCGACCTGGGTGCCGTCGGTGAGCGTGACGCCGGTGACCCGGCCGTTGGCGACGTCGATGCGCGCGACTCCGGCCTCGGTGCGGATCTCGGCGCCGAACGAGCGGGCCGCGGCGGCCATCGCCTGGGTCACCCCGCCCATCCCGCCGCGCGGGAAGCCCCAGGCGCCGACCTGGCCGTCGCCGAGGTCGCCAATGTGATGGTGCAGCATGACGTAGGCGGTGCCGGCCGAGCGCGGCCCGGCCCACCCGCCGATCACGCCGGACACCGAGAGCACGCCGCGCACCGCATCCGAGCTGAACCAGTCCTCGACCAGATCGGCGGTGCTCGCGGTCATCAGCCGGGTCAGGTCGAACACGCCACGGACGTCCAGACCGCGCAGGTGGCGGAGCAACGCGGCCTGCTTGGCCAGCTCCTTGGGCCGGTGCGAGCCGACCTGCGGCGAGATCTCGGCCAGCAGCGGGCTGACCACCTTGCCCAGCCGGGCCAACCAGTCGTCCCACCGGCCGTAGGCCTCGGCGTCGGCCCCGGAGAACTTGGCGATCTGGCTGAACCGCTCGGCCGGGTCGGACGGCATGGCCAGGTAGCGGCCGTCCTGGCGGGGCGCGAAGTATGGGCCCTGCGGGTAGACGTGGTAGCCGTGCTTGATCAGGTCGAGATCTCGCACCATCGCCGGTGGCAGCCAGCTGATGACGTACGACAGCGAGGTCACGGTGTAGTCCGATCCGAACGGATGCTCGCTGACCGCGGCGCCGCCGACCACCGGGCGGCGCTCGCAGACCAGCGTGCGCAGGCCGTGCTTGGCCAGATACGCGGCCGCGACCAGGCCGTTGTGCCCGCCGCCGACGATCACCGCGTCGTACCTGTGTGCCACCGCGTGCGCCTCCCGCTCGTGCCCCACCGCGAATAACTGACTAGCGAGTCAGCAATATGCCTTATCACCCGCTATTGGGGAAAGTGTGCGTCAGGTTCCTTGATCAGTAGCACTGCCGCCGGGATAGATTGCGCCCATGACCGGCGAAACCTCGCAAACCCTGGACCGCGGGATCCGGGTGTTGCGCGAGCTCGCCGAGGCGCCGAGCGGGCTGACCGTGACCGAGCTGGCCGGGCGGCTGCAGGTGAACCGCACCGTGATGTACCGGCTGCTGGCCACGCTGGAACAGCACTCGCTGATCCGCCGGGATTCGGATGGCCGGGCCAGGCTCGGCCTCGGTGTGCTCGGCCTGGCTCGCCGGGTCCAGCCGCTGCTACGCGATGCCGCGCTTCCGGTGCTGCGCCGGCTGGCCGAGGACGTCGGCGCGACCGCACACCTGACCATCGCCGACGGGGGAGAGGCGCTGGCCGTCGCGGTGGTCGAGCCGTCCTGGACCGATTACCACGTCGCCTACCGGGTCGGCTCCCGGCATCCGCTGAGCCAGGGTGCCGCCGGTCGCGCGATCACGCTGAGTCGGGACGGGGATGGCGCCGGATACGTGGTCAGCGCCGGCGAGCTGCAGCCCGGCGCGCACGGGGTGGCAGCGCCGGTACTGGGCTTGGGAATCATGGAAGGCAGCGTCGGAGTGGTCGCGCTGGCCGAGCTCGACGCCGACACGATCGGTCCGCGGATCGTGCGGGCCGCGGCCGAGCTGGCCGCCGCGTTGCGTTGAGCCGCCGCGCCGCTGAGCCGCCGCGCTGCGTTAGGCCGACGCGCTGAGCCGCTACAGCGTTCCGGTGTCGCCGAAGATCCGCCGCACCATGTCAAGCGTGACGATGCCGTTGGCGACGACGAACTCGACCAGCTGCTCCTTGCGCGCGGTCCGCCGGGGCGCACCGGACTGCTCCCTGACCGCCGCGTGCGCCACCTCCTCCGGGCTGGCGGTGCGCATCCGCTCCGCCGACCAGGCCCTCTCGCCGATCGGCAGTTTGGCCCGGACGTCGTCCAGCCGGCGGTCGACCCAGTCGCCGTCGCGCTCCTCACCGAGCAGGCCGAACTCGTAGAGCCGCTCCGCGATCTGAGTCGAGGTCGGGATCCAGGGCGAGTCCGGATACCGCAATGTCGGCTCGCACAGCGCGATCAGGCAGCGGAAGTATGCGGTGTCCGGGTTCAGCCCGAACGCCGAGGTGGTGCGCTCACCGGCGATGGTGCGCTCGTGCGCACCGGGCGAGGCCGGCTCGGAAGTGGCGGCGCCGGACTCGACCTCGAAGTAGTCGGAGACACCGGGGAACGTGATCCGGGCCCGGCCGGCCGTCACCAGGTAGGCCTGACCCGGTCGCAGGCTCACCGCGGTGGGGCCGTCGCCGCGCCGGATGAAGATCGGGTTCGAGCCGGTGTTGGAGATGAGCATTCCGTACGGGGTGGCCTCCACGGTGCCGGCCTGGCGGCTTACTCGCGGGCTTCCGCTGACCTGCAGATCGACCGGCCGACCCGGGGCGCCCCGGCCGAACGACAGCACCGCTCCGGCGGCCAGATCGCGATCCTGCTGCCCGGGCAGCAATACCAGCCCGCCGGACTTCTCGTCGCCAGGCATCAGAACGAGATCCCGCGGTCGGCGAGCCAGTCCACGAACCGGCTCCAGAGGTCGCCAAGCGAGATGCTGGCCAGTCCGGCGGCCAGGAAAAGTCCGAGCGTGACCGCGCCGAGGAACGCGACCACGACCACCAGGCAGCCGGCCGTGCGCCGCTGCCAGGTACGGCTCGGCTCAGGGGTGGCCTCGTCGTAGCCGGCATAGTCTCCGTACCCCAGATCGAGCGTCGGGCCTTGAGCCGTCCGCCGGTTGCTCTCCAGGTCAGATTCGAGCTGGGCAACCCGCTGCGCGAGGGCGCGCTGCTCCCTGGCCAGCCGGTCGCGCTCCCGGGTGACATCGTCGCGCGCCTCGGTCAGCCGTTCCTGCTCTGCGGTCAGCCGTTCGCGTTCGCCCATCATCGCGAGCACCTCGGCGGACAGCCGCTGCACCTGCTGGGTTGCCTCGGCGGCCGGCATCAGCTCGGTTTCCGGGCCGCCATCGGCGGCCCGGTCCAGGACCGACTTGAGCCGATCCCGCTCGTCGGTCAGCCGAGCCGTGGTCCGCTGCGCGTCCCTGACCTGCTGAGCCAGTGCGGGCACAGCGGTGCCGTGCAGGTGCCTGACCGCGGCCAGCAGCGGGTCGTCGGCCGGGATCAGCGCGGCCTGGACCCGGCCGCCGCCGCGGGTCAGGTAGAGCACGAGAACGCCCTCGGTGCCGACTCGTTTCTCGTCCTGGAACATGGCGATGATCCGCGGTGCGCCGTCGCTCCACGGGACGCCGCTGTAGTCGTCCGGAATCGCCAGCTCGGACAACTGGCGGCGCAGTTCGGCGGCAGTCGTAACGGTTCGATCCGCAGGCTCGTGGGCCAGTGTGGCCGCGAACAGCGCGCGCCAGCCCGGGTCCAGCCGATCGTCGATCGAGTACCGGCCCTGACAGACCAGGTCGTACTGCTGCTGCGGGGTGATTCCGGCGGTGATGTGCCGCCCGGTCAGCATCCGGTGCATGCTCACCGCCAGCGCCCACACGTCGCCGGCCTGGTTGGCCTGCCAGCCTTCGGTCGGCGGCTGCCGGGCACCGTCGGCGTCCACGGTGCCCTGGTCGCAGGACTCGGGCGGCCAGTACGCCATCGTGCGGGCGATGCCGATCGCCGCCGACGGTCCGGTGTCCAGCGGCGCGGACACCCCGAAGTCGGCGATCCGGAAGCTCGGGCCGACCCGCAGGATGTTGGTCGGCTTGATGTCACCGTGCACGACCTTGCGGGCGTGGATGTGCTCGAGCCCGGCCGCTACCTGCTCGAAGATCGCGGCCCAGGCCAGCTCGCCGGGCCGCATCCGCCGGGCGAAGCCGTACAGATCCTCGCTGGCCAGCTCTAGCACCATCCCGACGAAGTGATCGTCCGGGCGCTGGTCGAGCTCGAACCGGAAGCTGGTGATCAAGCCGAGCACGTTCTCGTGCCCCTCTACCGCGGCGATCTTTTCGGCTTCGCTGTCGATGTTGCTGAGCTCGTCCGGGGTGCCGCTGAGGGTCTTCAGCGCGCGGTGCTCCGAACCGTACTTCTCGGCGGTCTCGGCGGTGCCCGGCTTGACCTCGAACACCGAGGAGAAGCCGCCGTCGGCGAGGTGGGCTACCACGGCCCATTGGTTCGCCGGGTCCGCGCCCACCAGGTCCCCGGTGGCCAGCGGCACATGATGCCCCGGCAGCTCCGGTGTGGACGTCACCAGTGGCCCCCTCGTGGACAGCGCCTCATGTTCGGCCTCGCGCGCCGGAGATCGGAGCCTATCGAGTCCGCGCGTAAAACGGTGCGAATAGCCGGACAGGTCCCACCAAATCGGCCGCCCGCGGTCTCGATCTTCGGGGGATTCCCCCGCTCCCTGGAGCCGATCGGGCCCCGAGGGGGGATTCCCCCGTTCTGCCCGGCGCCGATCCGGGCGAACCTTCCGATGTGATCGAACCCGTAGCGACCAAAGCCGTCAACCTGAGCCGGCACTCGGCCGGAACAGAGATCGATAAGGGGGAGGCTGCGATGCCTGAGATGACCCGGGAGCAGCTGCTTCCCGCGTACCGGGACAGCCTGGTCCGGTTCGCCCAGTCCTACGCCCATCGCAGCTGCGAAGCCGAGGACGTGGTGCAGGACGTGTTCGTCCGGATCATCCGCAACGACCAGGCCCGCGAGGGCACGGCGCTGCGCTGCGACCGCCCCGGGGCCTATCTGCGCCGTGCGGTAGCCAATGAGTGCGTTTCACACTGGCGGCGCAGCAACCGGGAACGGCCGACCGAGCAACTGCCCGAGCGAATCGGTGCCGACCACTCGGACGCCGTGCTGGACCGGCTGGTGATCCGCAACGCGGTCGCCGCGCTGCCCGAGCGGATGCGCCAGGTGGTCACGCTCAGCTTCCTCGAGGGTCGCAGCGACGCCGACGTCGCGGTCGCGTTGAACATCACCGAGATCACGGTACGGACCACCAGGAAGCGTGCGCTGGCCCACCTGCGGCTGGCACTGGCCGATCTCCGCCCGGTGCGCACCGTCGCAGCGGTTCCTGCCCAGCCGGTGCCGATCCAGCGCGCGGCCGAGGTTGCACCAGTCCTCGCCGCCGCCTAGCCCGCGGCGGCCTGGGCGACCAGCGGGAGCACCCGGTAGCCGATCTGGGTAGCCAGCGCGATCACCGTCGAAGTGCGCAGGATGCCTTCGTCCGCAACCATCAGATCGATCACCCGCTGCAGGTCGGCGTTGTTCCTGGCCACGATCCGGCAGAACATGTCGCCGGCGCCGGTGATCGTGTACGCTTCCAGCACTTCCGGGATCCGGGCCAGATGCTCGGCCACCGGATCGTGCCCACCGGCCTGCCGGATCTCCAGCGTCACCAGCGCGGTCACCCCGTAGCCCAGAGCGGCCGGATCCACATCCGGCCCGAAGCCGGTGATGATGCCGCGCTGCTGCAGCCGGTCCAGCCGAGCCTGCACGGTGGCCCTGGCCACCCCGAGCCGCCGGGATGCCTCTAGCACGCCGATCCTGGGCTCGCTCGCCAGCAGCTCGATCAGCTTCGCGTCCAGACCGTCGATCGGTCCACCGGGCATAGCCGCCTCCAGGCGTCGTGCCGCACAAGTTGTACAGGATCCCGGACCTTGCCGTAGATCGATAATACAAATTGTGTAGCAGACTTCGCCCAGGTTGCGCATTCTGTACCCCACGGGCAGGCTTCGAGCATGACGAATCTCGAGCTCAGCGCCGACGAGCTGGTCGGTGCGGTCCCGCACGATCTTGCGGATGATCCGTTCCCGGTCAAGGGTGTCGACTACGTGCACTTCCTGGTCGGCAACGCCAAGCAGGCAGCGCACTACTACTCGACCGCGTTCGGCATGACCTGCGTCGCGTATCGCGGCCCCGAGCAGGGGCAGCGGGACTACACCGAATACGTGCTCACCTCCGGCGGGGCCAGGTTCGTCTTCACCGGCGAGGTGCGGGCCGGCACGAATGTCGGCCGGCACGTTGCCGCACACGGCGACGGAGTGCTCGACATCGCGCTCGAGGTGCCGGATGTGCAGGCGGCCTACGACTTCGCGCTGGCGCACGGGGCGCGCAGCGTCGGCGAGCCGACGGTGCTCGAGGACGAGCACGGCAAAGTGGTGGTCGCTTCGATCGCGATCTACGGCGACACCCGGCACACGCTGGTCGACCGGTCCGGATACCACGGGCCGTTCCTGCCCGGCTTCGTCGAGCACCCCCCGATCGTCGATCGGACCGCCCTGATCGAAAGCGGTGCCCAGCCGAAGCGGTTCTTCCAGGCCGTCGACCACGTCGTGGGCAACGTCGAGCTCGGCAAGATGGACGAGTGGGTGGACTTCTACCACCGGGTCATGGGCTTCACGAACATGGCCGAGTTCGTCGGCGACGACATCGCAACCGACTACTCGGCGCTGATGTCCAAGGTCGTGGCGAACGGCACCCGGAAGGTCAAGTTCCCGCTCAACGAGCCGGCTGTCGGCAAGCGCAAGTCGCAGATCGACGAATACCTGGAGTTCTACGGTGGTCCCGGAGTCCAGCACATCGCGCTGGCGACCAACGACGTCATCGGCACCGTGACCGCGATGCGGGCCGCCGGCGTGGAGTTCCTGCCGACTCCGGACTCCTACTACGACGATCCCGAGCTGCGCGCCCGGATCGGCAAGGTCCGGGTCCCGGTGGAGGTGCTCAAGGAGCACAAGATCCTGGTCGACCGGGACGAGGACGGCTACCTGCTGCAGATCTTCACCAAGCCGGTACAGGACCGCCCGACCGTGTTCTTCGAGCTGATCGAGCGGCACGGGTCACTAGGCTTCGGTAAGGGCAACTTCAAGGCGCTGTTCGAAGCGATCGAGCGCGAGCAGGAGCTGCGCGGCAATCTCTAGGACCGCCGCTCGCGGTCACTGTGCCGGTCGGCACGGCTTCGTCTCGACCGGCACCCGCGAGATCGCGCCCGGGGTGACCGTGACCGGTCTCCGCCGGTCCATCCCGGTCGCCTGACCGCGCCGCGCTCGCTACGGTGCTGCTTGGCGCGAAGGAGCGGGCATGAGGGTAGCGGCACTTCCGCTGGCCGCGGTGATCGCGGCCAGCGG
The DNA here is from genome assembly GCA_022616375.1 of Sporichthyaceae bacterium. Classification (GTDB taxonomy): domain Bacteria; phylum Actinomycetota; class Actinomycetes; order JAKEEW01; family JAKEEW01; genus JAKEEW01. The sequence continues at coordinate 2,061 of JAKEEW010000397.1, read as the reverse complement.
CGTGCTGTCCGGGTGCTGGTTGCAGTCCTCGGATCGCGATCGAGCCGCCGGCGCACCCACCACGTCATCGGCGACGCCCGGCGTCGGCACCCCAACCGACCTCGACCGGCCACCGGTGGCCGGCGCGGCCGGGGTCGGAGACCGCTACTTCCCGCGATACGGCAACGGTGGCTACAACGTCGCGCATTACCGGCTGCGGTTGAGCTACAACCCGGCCACCGACCGGTTGCAGGGCACGGCCACGATCGATGCGCGGGCCGGCCGCCCGCTGCGCTCGTTCAACCTCGACCTGGTCGGGCTGACGGTCCAGTCGATCAGCGTGGACGGTTCACCGGCGCGGTGGCGGCGCGGCAGCCACGAGCTGACCGTGACCCCGGCGCAGGCGCTGCCGATCGGTGCGAAGTTCCGGACCGTGGTGCGCTATTCTGGGCGGCCGGAGGCCGGGTTCCGGGCCACCAATGACGGCGCGCTGGTGGCCGGGCAGCCGGAGTCGGCCGCGTACTGGTTCCCGGTCAACGACCACCCCACCGACAAGGCGACCTACACGTTCGTGGTCACCGTTCCGGACGGGCTGGTGGCGGTGGCCAACGGCGTCCTGGACTCGCACCGGGACAACACCTGGACCTGGCTGGCCCGGGAACCGATGGCCAGCTATCTGGCGACGGTCGCGATCGGGGACTTCGACCTGCGCTCCTACCAGACCGTCGACGGGCTGCTGATGTGGGACGCGGTCGATCGCAGTATCGGCAGCCGGGCCGACAGCGCGCTCGACCGACAGGGCGAGATCATCGACTTCCTCGCCGACCGGTTCGGTGACTACCCGTTCGAGGCCGGCGGCGCGATCGTGGACGACCACCGGCTCGGATTCGCGTTGGAGACCCAGACCCGTCCGGTCTACCCGGCGGGGTTCTTCGGCGGCCAACCGGGCGAAGAGATGATCATCGTGCACGAGGTCGCCCATCAGTGGTTCGGCGACTACGTGTCGGTAGCGCGGTGGCGGGACATCGTGCTGAACGAGGGTTTCGCCACCTACGCCGAGTGGCTGTGGATGGAGGAGGCCGGGTACGCCACCGCGCAGCAGGCGTTCGACTTCTTCTACCGCGGGATGCCGAGTAGTCATCCGTTCTGGTCGGTCCGGTTGTCCGATCCCGGCGTGGACGATTTGTTCGACGTGGCGGTCTACTGGCGTGGCGCGATGTGGCTGCACCAGCTGCGCCGGCTGGTCGGCGACGAGGACTTCTTCGCCATCGTGCGGCAATGGGTGAGCAGCAAGGCGCACGACCACGGCAGTCTGACCGAGTTCACCAAGCTGGCCGAGCAGGTGTCAGGGCGCGACGTCGATCCGCTGTTCCGCCGCTGGTTGGAGGAGCGGGACAAGCCCACGGGGTCCGGTAGCACCGCAGGTCCGCCCTCGGCGCTGGGTGAGCGAGTGCTCGAGGGACGGTCCCGCGGGCTGATCGATGTGTAGCCGGCCGGCTGGCCATCGCTCGCCGACCGGGGTGCTCGCGATCGAAGCCGACGGGAATCCCCGACACTGACGGGAATCCCCGGACACGGACGGGAACCCCCGACACTGACGGGAATCCCCGACACTGTCGGGAATCCCCGTCTGGTCGGTTTGTCGTCCCAGGCGGCTGGGGTAGGGCTAGCTCTCGTTGCCGCCAGTTGGCCGGTCCCGGTGCGGGTTGCCGGACTGACCACCGCCGCGCTGACCGGAGCCGCGACCCGGCTGCCCGCCGCGGCCCTGCGAGCCGACCCGGGCCGGGGTGTCCCGCCGGCTGACCACCTTGGCCACCGCGGCCGGCGATCCCGAACCCGCGGCTTTGCCGGCTCCGTCGGTCGCGGACTTCGCATCGTCGGTTGCCGGCTTCACGTCGTCCGGCTTGGCGTTCTCGGACTTGACGATCACCGGCTTGGCGCCGTCGGGTTTGGCGTCCTCCGGCTTGGCGTCCTCCGGTTTGGCGTCCTCCGGCTTGGCGTCCTGGGGCTTGGCGCCGTCGGGTTTGGCGTCCTGGGGCTTGGCGCCGTCGGGTTTGGCGTCCTGGGGCTTGGCGTCCTCGG
>JAKEEW010000048.1 GCA_022616375.1 Sporichthyaceae bacterium | reverse complement strand
GGCTGACCGGACAGCTGGGGTCGATGGGGTGGCTGCCCCGGTTGCGCTGGCTGGCCAGCGACCAGGTCGCCCGCCTACTGGATGACACCCCGTACCCGGCGGGTGGGCAGGAGCTGCCGATCCGGCACCGGGGCCTGACCGGGTTCGACGGTGGTCGCATCCCGCACTGGCGCACACCGTACGGACACGACGCCGGGGTGCTGATCACGATCTGTTTCACCGACCTACCCGAGCATCTTCGCTAGCGAGAGGAGGAAACCCATGGACGCACCCGAGCCCGACCTGGACCCGGCCGACTTCATCGCCGAGCTGCACGACCAGGGCGCCTGGCCGCAGAACGCCGGCGGTGACCCGGCCGTGCCGGACAAGGCGTTCGCCGACGTCACCGTCTACAGCCCACCCCCCATCCCGGACTGAGCACGACATCCGGCCGGCGACCCGCGGAGCCCCGGTCGCCGGCCGGACCCGGCGAGGAGAACATGGACAAGCTGTTCTGGACCGGCACGCACCGGGTCCGCCACCCCGCCGACACCCTCGCCGCGATCCGGCCGCTGCTCGCGGACTACGGGATTACCCGGCTGGCCGACGTGACCGGCCTGGACGACATCGGCGTCCCGGTGGTGATGGCGGTGCGCCCGTTGGCGCTGACCCTGTCGGTGTCCCAAGGCAAGGGCGCCACCTTGGACGCCGCGCGGGTCAGCGGCGCGATGGAGGCCATCGAGATGTGGCACGGCGAACACGCCGTACCCACTGCCGCCATCCCCGACGTCCCGGCCACCGGGTTGGACCTGCCCTACCCGGTGACCGCGCTGGAACAACACGAGGGGAGCCTGCTGACCGGCCACACCCGGCTGGACTGGATCCCGGCCCGATCGGTCATCGACGGCACGGCGACCTGGGTGCCCCGCCAGGCGGTGCGGATCGGGCGGGACGTGCGCGCCCAGTGGCGGATCTACATGCTCACCGCCTCCAGTAACGGGTTGGCGTCCGGGAACACCCGAGCCGAGGCGCTCATCCACGGCCTGTACGAGGTCGTCGAACGCGACGTCACCAGCAGCCTGACCTCGACCACCCACCGCGACCACATCGACCCGCACACGGTGGACGACCCGCACTGCGCCGAACTAGTCGACCGGATCCACGCGGCCGGGGCGTGGCTGGAGCTGGTGCACCTGCCGAACCGGTTCCGGGTCCCGTGCATGGTGGCCTACCTGTGGCGCGAGGACCACGGCGCGGCGATGGTCTCCGGATCCGGGGCGCACTCCGACCCCGCCGTCGCCCTGTCCCGCGCCATCACCGAGGCCGTACAGTCCCGGCTGACCCACATCGCCGGCAGCCGCGACGACATCAACCCGGTGGTCTACCACGACGGCCACTACACCCGACCCCGCACCACCGCCGCGCTGGTCGGCTGGCGGCAGATCCGCGCCGGCTACCGCGACCGATTCACAACCGACGACGCGGAGGCGGGCTGGCTGGCCCGCCGGGTCGCGGCGGTCAGCGGCTGGCACCCGCTGGTGGTCGACCTGAGCTGGGGCCCGCACGCTCGCGAGGAGTTCGCCGTGGTCAAGATCTGCGCGCCCGGGCTGGTGTACAACGCCCGCCACGAGATCCCCCGACCCCAACCCGGCGGGGCCGGGTCGTGACCGTCCACGTCTTCGCCGGGCCGACCATCACCGCGGACCGGATCCGCCGGATCGTCCCCACGGCCGTGGTGCACCCGCCTATCCGCCACGGGGACCTGCTGCGGCTCGCGCCCGCCGCCGGGGACACCGTGGTCATCATCGACGGGCTGTGGCACCAGGTCGCCCCGGTGCGGCACAAGGAGATCCTCGACCTGCTCGCCGGCGGCGTGCGGGTGGTCGGCGCGGCCAGCATGGGGGCGCTGCGCGCCGCCGAACTCGACCGCTACGGCATGATCGGCGTGGGCCGGGTGTACCAGGCCTACGCCAGCGGCGCCGTCGACTCCGACGACGAGGTCGCCGTCGTGCACACCCCCGACGGCAGGCCACTGTCCGAGGCGCTGGTCACCATCCGCGCCACCCTCGAGCAGGCCACACACGCCGACGTCATCACCGCGGGCGAGCGGGACCGCCTGGTCGATCTCGCGCGTCGGCTGCCGTTCCAGCTGCGCAGCTGGTCGGCGCTGCGCCGCCGCGCCGACGGCGGGGGCCTGACCCAGGCGTTCGCGGGAGTTGACGAATGGCGAAGCGACCGCTCGTGCGAGGTCAAGCGGTGCGACGCCGAGCAAGCCCTGGCCCTGGTTGCCGGCGGCGCGGCAACCCCGGCGGTGCAGGCCGAGCCGGTGGCCGGCTGGACCGCCGGCCCGTGGCGGACCAGCTTCGTGCGCTACTGGGCTGCCCGCTTCCACGGCCCCACCGTGGGCGGGGACACCGTGCCGTTCCTGGCCATCCTGCAACACCAGCAGCTCTACGACCCTGACTACCCGGCGCGCTGGCGCGGCTACGTGCTGTCGTGGATCGCCGGGCAGACCCCGCGCGCCATCCACGCCCACGGGGCCGAACTGGAGCGGCGCGCGCTGGCCACAGCCGCCGCCCGCGGGGTCAGCGTTCGCGAGCCCACCGCGCGGCAACGCGGCTACTGGCTCACCAGCCAGGAGATCAGCGACCTTGACGAACGGGAGGGGCTGCTGCGGATCCTGATCCGCTCCGCCCGGCTGGACTCCGCATCCACCGTGTGGCCCAGCACCATGGACGAGGCCGGCGACCTGATCAACCCCACTCTCGACAGCCCGGCGATCGCGGCCGAGGCGTTCCGGCACAACGACCGGGTTGCCCGATTGTCCTCCCGCTACAGCATTGACCGCCTCGACCCGCGGCGCGTCGAGGCACACCTGGCCAGCCGCTGGGGCATCGACCCGGCCGACCGTTGGAGTCTGTGCGCGGCGGCCCGCGACCGAGGCTTCCAGAACCTGCACGGCGCCGTGGAGGTCGCCCGCGGCTACTACCTGT
>JAKEEW010000396.1 GCA_022616375.1 Sporichthyaceae bacterium | reverse complement strand
CGCCTGATTATTCGAGGCCGATGTGCGCCCATCCACGCCCGACGAGCTGTAGGCCAGCGTTACACCCGGGGGCGGGCCACCCACCGACGGTGGAACCGTGACCGGGTACGAGTAGGTGAACGCGCCCGTGTTGCCACCATGCGCCCACGACCCCGCCGGCGACAGCGACGTCGCACTGAACGTGCCCGCGGCGCCTTCCGCAGCGGACTCCGCCGCCAACACCACCAGTCCATCCCAGCTACCGGCAGCCGGCAATGCCACGTCGCCGGATAGGGCCCGCCCCGCGGAGTCGTTGACCGCACCCACAACCGGAGTCTGAACCCGGCACCGCGAACGCCCCGGGGTGGTCAATGCGCATGCGGGCAGGCTGACCAGCCGCAGCCGCGACCCGTAGTCACCGCCGAACGCGTCCACGATCTTGGAGTAGTCCAGGGTCACCTTGACCCGCGCGCCGGCGGCTTGGTCTACGCGCTGCAAGCCGACGAGCAGCCCATTCACGCCGGCGGCCAACGCGTCCTGCCGCGATGCCACCCGAACCCGCACCCGGGACCCCGGTTCGGCCGAGCCGACAGCCGGCTGCGCACCCCGCCCGGACCTGACCGAGCCCGCGCCAGCACCGGCCGGCGCGACTGTCACCGGTGTACCGACGGCACGCGCCGGTGTGGATCGTGACGGCGTAACCACCCGCGCGGAACCTAACTCCACGACCGCCGACGCTGCTTTCGGCCAAGAGACCGCCGCGGGTGTGAACTCGGCGGGCGAGTCAGGCGATGCGGGCGGGGTGGCGACCAGGTCGCGGCCGGGCACCGACTCCTGTGCTGGTAGCGGACGCGGCGACCACAACTGCGGCCTGCGGCCGCTTGGACGCGCGTCCGCGCCCGCCACAGCGCCAGATTGCACCAGGAGGCTCGATGCCAGCAGCACAGCCGCCGACGCGGCCAGCCTCCGCTTCGCAATCCGACGAATAGGCAGCTGACCGCGAGAACGCATGCTAATCACCCCGTGATGCGTCGTAGGGAGCCGCCGACGCGGCGACGGGACGAAACGTATCGATCACCACAACTAGCGTCAACGCACTGCACGGGATCAGTTCATCGTTTCTATGGACTAGCCGGACCGGACCGCGACCGGCTAGCGTGCCGGCTCAACCGGGGTGGTACCGGTCAGCACCAAACTCACGGAGGGGACCAAACACCATGCGGGGATTACCGACCACCCAACGCGGCCACACGGGGAAGGTCATCAGCCTCCTCAGCGCGCCACTGCTCGTCATCGCGCTGCTGACTGTGCACGCGCCGAGCGCCGCCGCAGATGACGCTGCTCAATCTGCCGAGACTCGCTCACCTGCACAATTGGCTGTCGACCAGGCCCGCGCAAGCGGAGCACCGGTCCAAATCGATGCCCTCGCGGACGAGCACGCCACCCTGACCGCCCAACCCGACGGCAGCGTCGAAGGCTCCATCAGCACGGTGCCGGTGCGGTTCGCGCGCGACGGCGACTGGGTGGACGTCGACCCGACCCTGGTACCAAACCCCGACGGCACGTTCTCCACCGCGGCCACCAAGACCGGGCTGACCCTGTCCGGCGGCGGAAGCGCGCCACTCGCGGCAATGGACAACCACGGTGCCCGGCTGGGGATCTCCTGGCCGACCGCCCTGTCCACCCCAACCGTGACCGGCAACACCGCACTGTACGCCGACGTGCTTCCCGACGTCGACTTGCAGATCACCGCCAACGAGTACGGCGGGTTGTCGGAGGTGCTTATCGTCAAGACAGCCCAGGCGGCCGCGAACCCGGCGCTGTCCACGCTCACTCTGGCTACCACCACCAGCCCCGGCCTACGGATCGACACAGACGCCGGCGGCAACCTGTCCGTCACCGACGCGCAGGGCCGGCTGGCCTACCACGCCGCGACTCCGCGGATGTGGGACTCATCCGGTGCGGACTCGGCGGCGCCGGACGCCGGCGACCGGGTAGCGGTCATCGACATGCGCACCGACACTGCGGGCCAGATCCGGCTCACGCCGGACCCCGAGCTGCTCACCGGACGAGACACCGAGTACCCGGTGTACATCGACCCGTCGGTGGTGCCGGTCGACTGGGTCACCGCCCCGACCGAGAACCGCACCGGCTACACCTATGTCCAGCAGGGTTACCCGACAACATCGAACTACAACGACGGCAGCACCGGGCTCGGCGTGGGCTACCAGCACTGGAGCGGCAACTTCGGCCTCGAACGCACCTTCTACCAGTTCAGCATCCCCACCTCGTGGGGGACGTCCAAGAACATGAAGGAAGCCCTGCTGAACGTCACATCCAACTACTCGGCGGACAACAGCTGCAGCAACACCTACAACGTCACCGCCACAAGCTACGGGCAGATCAGCGCGTCAACCACCTGGAGCAACCAACCCGGCGGCCCCTACACCGGAACCGATACCAAATCTGTTGCCGGGGCCAAGGCCCCGAGCTGCCCGGAACGACCGGTCACTTTCGATCTGACCGACACGGTCGACGACGACACCAACGGCGTGGTCACCTTCCGGCTGACCACCACAGAGACGATCAGCGGTTCCAACAACGCGTTCCGCCGGTTCAAGAACTCGGCCACGCTCAGCGTGAAGTACAACACCGT
>JAKEEW010000395.1 GCA_022616375.1 Sporichthyaceae bacterium | reverse complement strand
TGAGCTACCGATGACGGCATCGGGTCGCCGTCCAGCCCGGTTGGCCCTACTCTGCGAGGGGTCCGGACCGCGGTCCGGGTACGGTACGGCCCTAGGCCGGGCCGGACGTGCGGCACACGGCATACAGAGAGGCAGAGCATGAGCGAGAACGAGACCGGCGAGACCCGCGGCGACGAGCGGATCGACCTCATCGTCGCCGACACCAACAACGATGGGAAGGCCGACCTCTGGGTCGTCGACACGGACGGCGATGGCAAGGCTGACCTGTTCCAGTTCGACCACGATGGTGACGGCAAGGTCGACCTTTCGATCATCGACCGGACCCAGGACGGCGAGCCGGACGAGGTTATCAACGGCGACGCGGGCCTGCCTCCGGCATAACCGGTCCGAACGCGTCCGGGACAACGCGCGTCGCGGTCAAGGTTCCCGATCGCGGTGAGTGCCCGGGTCAGCCGAGCGTCAGGTCAGATCCCGGATGGCAATCGCCAGGCCGAGCAGGACCAGCGCCGCGGCCACGGCCTGTATGACGGCGACCGCCACGTCCAACAGCGGCCCACGCCGCGTCCGACCTTGGCCATGTAGGGACAGCGCCAGCAGCTGATGCCGACGGCTGAGTACGTCTCGTCGTCTCCGTGACACCTCGGCACCGGGGTCCCGCGCCAAAGCCACGGCGAGCTGCGCCTGCGATCGCTGCAGTCGGCGCACCGCGCGAGCACCGTGCCATCCGAGCCGCACTCGAGCCGCCCGCCGGGCGGCCAAGCGCCGCCTTGGTGACATCAGGGTGGCAATCTCGTCCGGGCCCGCGATGCGCGGATCGCCCAGACCGGCGAGCAGGCCGGAGAAGTAATGGGCCTCCCTCCGCTCCGCCGCCACCAGCAGGGCGATACCGACGAGCAGGGCCGGTATGCCCTTGACGAGCACGACGCCAGCCACGCCCAGCAGTCCAAACCGCGGCTCGATGGCGAGAATCGGCGAGTTCCAGAGGAAGTGGAACCCGGCGGCCGCGCCAAACAGCAACAGCGCCATCGCCGTGCGCAGCCAGGCGGGCCGGTCCCGACGGGTGATCGCGTAGGCCACACCGGCCCCGGCCAACGCGGTGAACAGCGTGTGGCTCCACAGCCCGCCGAGAACTCCACGGACCAGGAAAGTGCCGATCACCGGCGCGACGGCGTCGACGCCTTCGTCGAGCCCGACCGCGCCGAGCGCAAAGACCATGTCTTCCACCAACTGGAAGCCGAGCCCGACCAGCGCACCGTAGACGAATCCGTCGACCATGGTGTTGAAATGGCGCGGTGCAACGAGGGCGATCGCGACCACACCGGCAACCTTGACCACCTCCTCGACCGCCGCACCTGTCACGGCCGGGCCCCATCGAGCCGCTGCGGCGGGCGAACCCACCTTGGCCAGGAGGTTCTGAACCGCGGTCGCGCCATTGAGTGCGGCGGATGTGGCCACGATCCCGCCCCACAGGACGGCCAATACCTGCAAACCTGGCGGCTCGCGCTCCAAGTAGTCGATCATGCGAACGACCAGCACGAACGGCACCGCGAACACGAGGAACAACACCGC
>JAKEEW010000394.1 GCA_022616375.1 Sporichthyaceae bacterium | reverse complement strand
TGATCATGTACTTCATGTCCCGGTCCTCTCCTGCGGCGCCCGGGCGGGGCGCTTCACCCTAGTCGGAGCCACCACCCGGCCTTGGACATGCCGGCCGAGACGATCGCCGCCGGGTTCCCGGCTCATCGCCAGAGGAGAACCTCGTCGAGTGGCTTGCGGTTGATCGCCGGCACGGTCGCGTCGGCGGCGGGGTAGCCGACCGGGATCAGCACGAAGCCGCGCTCCTCGGCCGGCCGGTTCAAGATCTGGTTGAGGAACCGCATCGGGCTCGGGGTGTGGGTGAGCGTGGCCAGGCCGGCTCGGTGCAGCGCAGCCAGCAGAAACCCGACCGCGATACCGACGGACTCCTTGACGTAGTACGGCCGGGGCGAGGTCGGTCCCTTGTGCACCTCGAACACCACAAGGATCGCGGGCGCGGATTCCAGGAACGGCTTGCGCCAGTCGGTGCCCAGCGCGGCCAGTGCGTCCAGCCATTCCTGGCTGGCCCGCCGGGTGTAGAACTCGCGCTCCTCGGCCTCCGCCGCCTCCCGCAGCGCCCGCTTGACCGCCGGGTCGGTGACCACCACGAACCGCCATGGCTGCACGTTCGCACCGCTGGGCGCGCTGGCCGCGGCCCGCACGGCCTCCGCCAGCACACCATCAGGGATGGGTTGGTCGCTGAACTGCCGGATCGTTCGTCGGGCGACCAAGTCGTCGGTGAACTCGCGCACGCGCGCCAGGGCGCGGTCCTCGGGCACGCCGTAGCGTGGCGCCGGCAGCGGGCTGGATGTCGGCGATCTGGATGGCATCGGCTCAGTCTGCCCGGCGAACCAGGGCGCAAGCCGTACCGAGCAGTCCTTACGATCGTCGAACACTCGCGGACCTGCGATAACCGTCGACCAGCTGTCGTAGGAGTGGCGTGGCCACCACGGCCAATGCGAGCCCATAGCCGATCGCCTGCATGGTGACGTGGGTGATGCCCAGCGGCCCGGCGAAGTAGGCCACGTATCCCCCGGCGGCGACAGCCAGCCACTCCCACCGCCCGTCCAGGGCGACCAGCGCGACCAGCAGCAGCGCGTACCACGGGTAGCTGGGGGTGAGCACGAGGAACGCGGTGCCGGTGAGCAGCAGCGGACCACGCCACGGCCGGATCGGGTCGGGACGGCGCCAGACCGTGGCCGCGACCGCGGCGAGCACGACCGCGGCGGCGTAGGGGGCCAACGGTCGCGGCAGCACCAGCCGAAGCAGCGCGAACCGCCCGCTGCCGTTGTACCCCTGCTCGGCGAGGTAGCCGGGAAGGAAGCCCACCACGTCCGTTCCCACGGCCAGCAGGTGCGGCAGGTAGAGCAGGCACACGACGCCTGCGGCTGAGGCCAGCGCCGGCAGGTACCGGCGCGGGGTTAGCGCAGCCAGCACCAGCGCGGGCAGCAGCTTGACCGCGGTTGCCGCCCCGAGCAGGGCCCCGCCGAGCACGGCCCCGGCGACCGCCGGCGCTTCACGGCCGCGGCCGTCCGTAGCGGCGAGCGTGCCCAGACCGGCAGTGACGAGCAGGGCAGCCAGCACGTCGACATGTCCGTTGTTGCCGGCCTCCAGGATCACCGTCGGACACCATGCCCACAGCACCGCGCGGCGTGGGTCGCCACCCCGACGCCACAGGAACGCTGCGAGGGCCGCGGTGGTTGCTACGGCAAGAACTGCCGCGGCGACCTGCCACGGCTTGTGTCGGGCGCCGGCGGGCGCCAGCTCGTCGACCGTACGGAAGTAGGCCTGCGCGGCCGGCGGGTAGATCGTGGGCTCGGTTGGATGGTTCAGCAGCGGCACGCCGGCCGGGAACAGCCAGCCGTCACGCAACCCGGCCAGCTCGGGCGCGGTCGGTGGGTAGCGGTACGGGTCGATCCCGGCCGCCTGGACCCGACCGTCCCAGGCGTACCGGTAGAAGTCGTCGGTCGTGCGTGGCGGCACCGACGCGGCCAACGCCTGCAGCGCGATCCCGCCGGCGAGGACCAGCGGAACTGCCGTCCGGGGCGGCACCCGCTGGACCAGCACACAGCTCACCGCGAAGCCGAGCCACATCAGCCCGGTCAGTCCCAACACCCGCCACGGCGACTGGTTGGGCTCACCGGCGCGCAGGGTCGCCACGGTCGCCAGGGCTACCCCGACCAAGCCGAGGGCAGCGAGCACCAGCCGCCGGGCGCTATCCATCCGGAGCGGGCTGACCCAGCCCATCCGGAGCGAGCTGACGCAGGCGCCGCGCGAAGCGGGTGGCGGGATGGCCAGCAGCCACCGCCGATGCGTCGGCGGCGGTGTCGACATCGCGCAGCTCCGGAAGGTCGACGACCCGAAGCCCGGCGGCCAGCAGCCGGTCCCGCTGGACCGCGCCGGTGTCCGGACTCGACATTGGCACACCGCGGATCAGGTTCGGATCCGGCCGGCGTAGTCCGAGCGCCCAGAACCCACCGTCGGTTGCCGGGCCGAACCATGCGTCTGCGTCCGCCCAGCTCACGGTGAGCAGCTCGGGCGATAGCTGTGGGGTGTCCATGCCGACGATCAGGGCCGGGCCGTCGACGTGAGCGAACGCGGCGGCGATCCGTTCGTCGAGGTCGCCGGCGACCTGCGGGATGACGTCGAACCCGGCCGGCAGCCACGAACCGGGCGATCCGTCCAGGATGAGCAGCCGCCGGCGTGCCGGCGCGGCCAAGACCGCGTGCAGGGTGTCTATCAGCGATGCCTCGGCCAGCTCGGCGGCCTGCTGGTAGCTGTACGGAGGCACCAACCGGGTCTTGACCCGCCCGGCTACCGGCGACCGGGCGACCACCATCAACGTGGTCACCGGGCCAGCACCTCACTCATGTCCCGGATCGCCTGCAACGTGCCGCGGACCGTGCCGGTGACCTTCGATCGGCCGGCCCGCGGCAGGTAGTCAACCGGCACCTCGCTGATCCGCCAGCCGCGGTCCGCGGCGGCTACCACCATCTCGAGGGGATAGCCCGACCTTCGATCACGCAACCCGAGGGTCAGCAGCCCGGTCCGGGTCCCGGCCCGCATCGGACCGAGGTCGCCCAGCCGGACGCCGGTTCTTCGGCGCAGCCGGCGTACAAGCTCCCGGTTGGCCAGCCGGGCATGCAAAGGCCAGGCCCCGGGGACGGCCGGTCGCCGGCCACCAAGCACCAGGTCGGCGACCCCGCGCGCCACCGGGTTCGCCACCCGCGGCAGCTGCTCAGGATCCAGACTCGCATCACAATCGCAGAAACAGACCACCTCGGCGGTGGCTGCGGTCAGCCCGGCGTGGCATGCCGCGCCGAAGCCGCGCCGCGGCTCGACGACCACCGTGGCCCCCAGCGATCGGGCCAGTTCCGCCGAACCGTCGCTGGACCCGTTGTCCACGACGATTGGCCGGAACCCGGCCGGCATCCGGCCCAGGACCCACGGCAACGCCGCCACTTCGTCCAGACATGGAAGGATCACGTCGACGATCACGCCGGGTCTCCCCGTAGCGGTGCGCCGGCGAACTGTCGCGTCCCGTCCTCGAACGGCACGGCCGCCTTCCACCCGAGCTCCCGAGCGATCCGCTCCGACGACGCGGTGATGTGGCGGACATCGCCGAGCCGGAACTGTGCGGTGACCACCGGAGCCGGGCCGCCATAGGCGGTCGCTAGCGCGCCGGCCATCTCCCCGACCGTGTGGACCGTGCCGGAGCCCACGTTGTACGGGCGAAGCATTCCCGGCGCCGGCCCCGACTGGTTGGGTGCCGCACTTTCGGCAGTGTCCGGGCCCTGCTCTAGCCGCTCAAGTGCGGCGACGTTGGCCCCGGCGACGTCGGACACGTGAACGAAGTCGCGCCGCTGACCGCCGTCCTCGAACACCTGTGGCGGCCGTCCGGCCGCGAGCGCGGAGCGGAAGATGGCCGCCACCCCGGCATACGGGGTGTCCCTGGGCATCCGCGGCCCGTACACGTTGTGGTAGCGCAACGCGACCGCGACGCCACCGGTTACCCGGGCCCAACAAGCCGCCAAATGCTCCTGGGCGAGCTTGGTTGCTGCGTACACGTTACGCGGATCGCTCGGGGCGTCCTCGGTCACCAGCGCGGAGTGAAGCGTCGACCCGCAAGCCGCGCAGGTCGGCTCGAACCGTCCGGCGTCGAGGTCCGCCGGCTTGCGTGGCCGAGCCGGAACATCGCCGTGCTCGTCGCACCGGTATCTGCCCTCGCCGTAGACGACCATCGACGAGGCCAACACCAACCGTTGGACTCCTGCACCGGCCATTGCCGCCAGCAGCACCGCGGTTCCCAGGTTGTTGCAGCCCACATAGGCAGGGGCGTCGTCGAAATCGACCCCGAGCCCGACTATCGCCGCCTGATGGCACACAGCATCCACGCCGCGCAGCGCCTCATCGACCGTGGTCCGATCCCGAACATCACCGATGTGGACCTCGGCACCGGTCGGCAACCAGGGCGAGCCGTTCGGGTGCACCTCGGGCAGCAACGCGTCGATCACCGCCACGTCGTGGCCCGACTCGAGCAGTGCGGTCACGACGTGGGATCCGACAAATCCGGCGCCGCCGGTGACCAGAACCCGCACGACCGCCGACTCTAAGCAGTCGGCTGGCTCGACACGCGGCCCGTCACCGGACGGTCAGACAACGGTAATAACCTCACCCCCGGGCACACTGAGCGCCCAGGCTGGAGTCGCTGCTGAGGGCCGGGTCTTCGGATCCGGCCCTCGGTGTTTGGTCTGGATGCCCGTTCGTGATCGTTTCCACGGCGTCGGTGAGTCTGCTGCGGTGTCGCCGGTGATCGTGACTCTGATGATCAGCTCGTCCCTGAGTGCGTCGTAGCGCAGTTCGAGATGGAACGCATCGAAGGGGCGCCGCTGGAGTTCCTCGGGGAGCCAGCAAGATCAATATCGTCGTGCGGGATGGTGTCCAGAAGCGCGGTGTCCTCGAGGGCTTGGGCGTTGGGGCTGTCGAGTTGCCGGGCGAGGTCGGCGCGGAGGGCTTCCTTGGTGCTTTGCTCGGCCAGTACCGCGGCGAATCGGTTCTGCAGGCTGGATTGCCAGGTGCGGTCGAAGCCTTCGTCGCCTGAGGCTGGAATCTTTCGAGAGCTAGGAAGATCCCCATGATCCACTCAGTGTTCGCGCTGCTGTTGTTGCTCGTGGCCACGGTGCTGGCGGTGTACAAGCCGAAGGGCTTGACGCCCTACGGGGAGCGAAGGCAGCGCGAGCAGCGTGCCCGGCAGGCCAGGCCGCGTGAAACGGATGCGCTGCGCCACGGTGCCGCTAACCGGGTTGTCCCTCGCGCCTAACCGGAGCGCCTCGCCGAGCGCAGTCCAGCACGGTGACACCATGCTGCCCGCGGTCGCGACCCGAGCCGCCGCTGTGCTTATCGCGCACCCGCGTGCGGGCGCGATTCGGAAGGTGTGAGTCGTATGCCGGGCAAGTCCGCACACGTCCCTGTCCGATCCGGCGCACACCCCTGGCCGGCGCTGATTGCCCTCGCCGTGGCCATGTCCGTGTCCGCGTGCGGCGGGGGTGAGGCCAACGTCTCCGCCGGACAGCCGGCCACCCCGGCCACCGGTGAGCACGGCGGCGGGCACTCACCCGGTACGGGCGACATGCCCGACATGGGCGGTGCCAGCGGCGGCGATGACCGGACCGACAGTGTGGCCGGATACCGCCTGGTCTCCGATGTCGGGGAGCTGGCCGCCAGTCGGGCCAGCTCGTACCGGTTCACGATCCTCGGTCCGGACGGCAGCGCGGTCACCAAGTTCGAGCCGGAGCAGACCAAGCTGCTGCACTTCTACGTCATCCGCTCCGACCTCGCCGGTTTCCAGCACGTGCACCCGACGATGGCCACCGACGGGCAATGGACCGCATCGCTTGAGCCCCTCGAGCCGGGCGGCTACCGGGCCTATGCCTCGTTCACCGCAATACCCGTGGGTGGGGACAAGGCCACGCTGGTGCTCGGCAAACCCTTCGCGGTGCCCGGCCCGGCCGAGATGGCGGCCCTGCCCGATCCGACCGGGCAGACCACGGTGGACGGCTACACGCTGCGCATCGACGGAACGCCGATGGCCGGCCGGGACAGCGAGGTCACCCTTACCGTGCACAAGGACGGCCAGCCGGTCACCGATCTGAAGCCGTACCTGCAGACCTACGCGCACGTGACCGCATTCCACGCGGACGATCTGGCCTTTGCACACCTGCACCCGCGGGGCACGGCGGCCGGTGCGGGCGGAGGCCCCACCCTGGCGTTCGACGCGATACTGCCCGAACCGGGCCTTTGGCGGTTGTTCGTACAGTTCCAGACCGACGGCCAGCTGCACACCGCACCGATCACCCTCGCCGTCGGATGACGATGGGCGCGGTGCGTCCCCCGATCACCGCACCGTGATGCTCAGCTCCATGCCCTGCTGGCGGTGGCCGCCAACCGGGCACCACAGCTGGTAGGTGCCGGGCTGCAAGGTCACGGTGAGCGACTCGCTGGATCCGCCCGGCTGGATGATCGGAGTGGACTCGCCGTCGATACCGGGGCCGCTGATCGACAACGCGTGCGGGTCGTTGACGTGTCCGGATCGGACTACTCGGCGGGCGCCATCGTGGCATCCGGTGGACCGGGTGCCTGGGTCCTGGAGGCATGCGCACCCGGTGCGGTCGGCTGGTTCGCCACCGTCGGCCAGACCTACACCATCCTCGCGTTCGACGACCAGTTCGACGGGGCCGGCAACGGCGGCACGCTCGACATCACCATCGATGTCGCACCTCCACCGCCGAGCATCGACATCACCGTGAACCCGACCGGCGGGTTCACCAAGGCCGGTTCGGCCATCATCTCCGGAACGGTCACCTGCACCGGAGCGGCGGACTTCGCCAGCGTCGAGGCCGAGGTCCGACAGTCGGTTGGCCGAGTGGCCACCGTTCGTGGCTTCGGCTTCTTCGAGACGACCTGCGACGGAACGACACAGCAGTGGACCATCGAGGCCATTCCCGACAGCGGCCTGTTCCGCGGCGGAAAGGCGGTGAGCGTCACGTTCGCCATCGCGTGCGGCGCGTTCGACTGCGGGGTCGACTTCGAGGAACGCATCGTCAAGCTCAGCGGCAAGGGCAAGTAGCAACACAACGGCGGTGGGAGGAGCCCATGTCACCCCCGGGCTCCTCCCACCGGCACGCATTGGCCGGGGACTGGTCCTCGAGGCGCCGGGTTACTCCTGCGGTAGTGCCAGCAGCTCGCGCACCACCTCGATCAGACCGGGTCCGGACACATCGGCGGGATCGAACACGGCGGGCAGCCGGCCCTCGAGCCGACTGACCCACGCGGTGACCAGTCCAGCCTGACGGGCACCGTGCACATCCCAGCCGTGAGCGGCCACCATGGCCATCCGGTCCGGTAGTACGCCGCAGACGTCGGCGGCGTGCCGGTACGGCTCAGCGGCCGGCTTCCACCGGCGCACCTCGTCGACGGACACCGTCTTCTCCACGTAGCCGCCAAGCCCGGCCCGATCCAGCAGCGCGGCGGTGTTGGACGCCGATCCGTTGGTCAACGTGATCGCCCGGACCCCTGCGTCGCGCACCGCCCGTATTGCCGGCTCGACGTCCGGGTGCGGGTCCAAGTCTCGGAAGCCGGCAAGAATCTCCTCGATCTCGGCGTCGCTCAGTGCGTCCTTGGTCACGGACGCGAGCGCGCTGGCAGCCACCTCACCGAACGGCCGGTAGCCGTCGGCGGCTGTTAACGCAAACGCGTCGCGCAGGATCCGGGCGAACCACAACTCGAGCCGGTCGGCAGGCTGGCCGACCCGCGCCAGCCTGACCCGCATCGGCTCAAGCGGGAACAGCGTCTCGATGACATCGAACGCGACGACCAACGGACGGTGCGCCATCTCCACCACCCTACGCTCGACGCTCCGCTTCGGCCTTGATCGCGTCGAATGAGCCGGCCACCACCCGCTCCCACTGGCGGCCGACCCGATCGGCCCACCACTCGCCCGCCGCCCACAGGTCGGCAGCGATCGTGCCGCGATACTCCAGCCTGGTGCCGGTGTGCTGCTCGGTGAGCAGGAACTGCTCGACCACGTGCGGCACCGGTCCATGCACGAGCCGGAAGTCGACCCGCTCGGGTCGGTAGAACCGCACCGTCTCCACGGTCCGGGCGACCAGCCCCGTGCTCAGCGGGGTGTAGTGCGCGGCCAGCACCATGTCGGTGCCGCGCTCCAGGATCCGGATCTTCTCGGCCTGGGCGTGCGTCTGCCGGCCCAGATACGGCTGGGCGATGATGTCGAAGACCAGCTCCCGCGGCGCCTGGATGTCCACCGCGTGCGGGCCCAGTGGCCGCTCCCGGCGACCCAACCGCAGGTCGAGCGAGACCGAGCCGGTGACCAGCCCGAGGTAGCAGGCCGCCGCGAACCCGACGCCGATCGTCGCCCAGTTCCCCAGCCCGACGCGTGATCCCATTCCCACCGCCAGCCCGAATGTGAGGCCCACAGGCCCGTCGTCGATCGTAATACCAGGCAGCACCTCGCTCTCCGGCCGTGGCCTATGCGACCACCCGAGT
>JAKEEW010000393.1 GCA_022616375.1 Sporichthyaceae bacterium | reverse complement strand
GGCTCAGCGCCGTGCCGGTCCACGAGGACGTGTCGCTGCTGGTGGCGACCGGCGAGCATCCGTGGCGCTCGGTGGAGGCGAACACCGTGCTGGCGGCGGTGCGCGAGGTGCCGCACCCCGGGCTCGACGTGAAGATCGGCGGCCCGACGGCGCAGATGCTCGACCTCAAGCTCACGCTGCGCGAATACGGGCGGGTGGCGGCTGCGCTGGTGGTCGGCTGGAACCTGGTGATGCTGCTCGTGGCGTTCCGTTCGGTGCTGGTGCCGGTCAAGGCCGTGCTGATGAACGTGATCTCGCTGGGCGCCGCGTATGGGCTCCTGGTCTGGGTGTTCCAGGACGGCCACCTGGCCGGCTGGATCGGCTTCGAGCCGCTCCCGGGGATCGACCCGACCATCCCGCTCGTCATGTTCGCCGTGGTGTTCGGGCTCTCGATGGACTACGAGGTGTTCCTGCTCTCGCGGATCCGGGAGGTCTGGCTCGCCACCGGCGACAACCGCGAGTCGGTGGTCGTCGGCCTCGCCCACACCGGGCGCATCATCACCAGCGCCGCGCTGATCCTGCTGGTGGTGATCGGTGCGTTCGCGGCCGGCCGGCTGGTGTACGTGCAGCAGATCGGGGTGGGAATCGGCGCGGCGATCGCGCTCGACGTGACCCTGGTGCGCGCGCTGCTGGTGCCGGCCACCATGCAGCTCCTTGGCCGCTGGAACTGGTGGGCGCCCGCCTGGCTGCGCCCGCGGCGCTGACCGCTGCTCGTGGTTGCAGACCACGCCGTCGGGCTGGTGCAGCACCTGATTGTCCGGGTCCCCCGAGGCGGCCGGCTTCCAGTGGGGGTGTAACGCTCAACCAGGCGTGGCGATCAGCCCGAGCACCGTGCGAAGCCCTTCCCACAGGTCCTCCTCGGGGATGTTCAGGGCCGGGAACAGGCGCACCACGTTGCCCGCCGTCACGTTCACCAGCACGCCGGCGGCGATCGCCTGGAGGGGGAGGGCCGCGGCGCGGCCGGGGTCGCGCAGGACCACCGCCTG
>JAKEEW010000392.1 GCA_022616375.1 Sporichthyaceae bacterium | reverse complement strand
GTGGCCGGTGCGGGGTAGCGCCGGCATCATGCACGAGCGCATGGTCCTGCTCGCCTCGGGCGACCTCAGCGCCGCCGGCCCGCCGCCCGGCGACCGCGGCCTGCGCCTGCGCGACCCGGTGCTCAAGGCGTTCAACTCCCTCCAGCCCGACCGCGACCCCAACCCGACCCTGTCGCGGGCGCTGCTCGCGGTGGGGGCCGACATCGTCGCCGACCGCACCAGGGAGGGGTGACCTGACCCGTGACCTCGATCGCCGTGTACGCCCTGCAGGGCGGGCTGCGGGTGCTGTTCGTGTGCTACGGGCTCCTGGTCGTGAGCCATTTCGTCCTGCAGACGGTCTTCGCGCACCGCGCTTGGCGCGACAGCGTCCGGCGCGGTGCGGCGACCACCCGGGACCCGGCCTGGCTGCCAAGCGTCGGCGTGGTGGTCGCCTGCTACAACGAGGACCCGGAGCGGCTCGACGCCTGCTGCGCCGCGCTGGTCCGCCAGGACTATCCGGGCGAGCTGCGCGTCTACCTGGTCGACGACGGGTCCGGTAATCGCGAGGCTTTGGTTGCGGTTTACGAGCGCTACGCGGAGCTGCCCGGCTGGGAGGTCCTGCTGCCCGACCACAACGCTGGCAAGCGTCACGCCCAGGACCTCGCCGTGCGCTACTGCCGCAGCGACCTGATCGTCACGATCGATTCCGACACCGAGATCGACCCGGACGGCGTGGGCATCATCGTGCAGCCGTTCCGCGACCCGCGTGTCGGCGCGGTCACCGGCGACGTGGGCGTTTCGAACGCCGGGACAAACCTGCTCACGCGCCTGATCCACATGCGCTACTGGGTCGCGTTCAACCAGGAGCGCGCTGCGCAGGGCTGGTTCGGGTCGGTGCTGTGCTGCTCCGGCCCGTTCGCGGTGTACCGGCGCGCGGCGCTGGCCGAGGTGTGGCCGCGCTACGTCAGCCAGACCTTCCGCGGCATCCGCTGCACCTACGGCGACGACCGCCACCTCACCAATTTGGTGCTGTCGCGCGACTACCTGACCCTGTTCGAGCCGGGCGCCCGTGCCGTCACCCACGCCCC
>JAKEEW010000391.1 GCA_022616375.1 Sporichthyaceae bacterium | reverse complement strand
TGGCTGGAGGTCGGCGACGGCGTGCTGGTCCGCCGCTACGCCGAGCTCGACCTGTCCATCGGCCTGGTGCTCGGTCCGACCGGTTGCCTGGTGGTGGACACCCGGGGCGACGAGGTTCAGGGAGCCGAGCTAGCCGCCGCGGTGCGTGAGGTGACCTCGCTGCCCTGGACGGTGGTGCTGACCCACGCGCACTTCGACCACTGCTTCGGCACCGCCGCGCTGCAGCCCTGCCAGGTGTTCGCGCACGCCAGGTGCGTGGCGGCGCTGTCCGCGGAGGGCGAGCTCTACCGGCGGGAATGGATCGAGCGCTACCGGCAGCAAGCGCGTCCGAACCTGGCCGATGCACTGGCCGCGGCCCGGCTGGTGATCCCGGCTGCGCTGCCGGCCGACCGGGACGAGTTTTCGGTGGGCGGGCGCACGGTGGGGTTCGCCCACCTCGGCCGCGGCCATACCGATCACGACCTGCTGGTCAAGGTGCCGGACGCCGGCGTGCTGTTCACCGGCGACCTGGTGGAGAACGGGGCGCCGCCGGCCATCGGCACGGACGCGCACCTGGCCGAATGGGTGCCGACCCTGGATGCCGTCATCGACCTGCTCGGCGCCGGGACCGCGGTGCCCGGTCACGGCGATCCGGTGGACGCCGGCTTCGTCGCCACCCAGCGGGACCAGCTGGCCGCCCTGGCCGGGCTGGTCGCCGCGGTACGGGCCGGCGAGATCACGACGGCCGAGGCGATCCGTCGCTCGCCCTACCCGGAGGCCACCACCAGGGACGCGCTCGCCTGCCCCAACTAGGCAGCGGCCTGGCCGGGTAGCCTGCCCAGCGCCATGGTTACCGCTTTGTCCGATCCGCAGCTCGGCTGGCTGCTTGCCACTGCGCTGAGCTATCCGGAGGTCGGCGCCACCGCGGGCGGACCGGACCGCCTGCCGGCCGGATACCGACGGTTGCACCGGACCGCCACCCTCGGATCCGGTCCGGACACCTTCGCCGCCGCGGGCGACGCGCTGCTGTCCTGGCGGATGCACGAGCGAGCAGGCCTGATCGTGCTCGCCTCCGCACCGACCGCGACGGAGGGAGCGGTCGTGGTAACCAAGGTCGGCTTCGGCCCGCTGCGGATCAGTGCGCCATCCCGGGTGGTCTACGAGATAGCCGAACCAACCAGGCGCGGTTTCGCCTACGGCACGCTGGCCGGCCATCCGGAGCAGGGCGAGGAGGCGTTCGTGGTCGAGCTGCTGGCGGATCAGCGGGTCACGGTGACGGTCACCGCATTCTCCCGGCCGGCCCGGTGGTTCACTCGGCTCGGTGGTCCGCTCGCCCGCCTGATTCAGGATCGGGTGACCGATCGCTACCTTGCGTCATTGCGCCGACCCTGACTCGCTCCAGCGGATCGCGTGCAGCCTCCAACCACGCATGCGATAAATCGATCAAGGCCGAGCTCCGGCCCGGACAAGCCGCCCACCATCTGACAAAGCACCCAGCTTGATCGACTTAGCGCATGCATGGATCGCCTGAACCACGGGAGCGTGACAGCTGCGGAGCGTTCCGCGGTGGGGCGGAGCGTCAACGGCGCGGCGGTTAGCGGCCGACCTGGCTGATCTCGAGCAGGTGGCCGTCCGGGTCGCGGAAGAACGCGCGGATCTCCCCGCCCCAGTCCTTGGGCGGGGTCAGGAACTGGGCGCCGCGGGCGCGCAGCGTCTCGTACGCCGCCTGGCAGTCCGGCACCCGCATGGTCAGCTCATGGCTGGCCCGGTCCGGGTCGGCCGGCGGTGCGAACGAGACGGTGGGCTTGTCCTCGGTCGGCGGGCCGCCGGTCACCAGCAGCAGCCACACGCCTTGGAACTGTAGGACGCACGAGGAGCCGCCGTATTCCCGGTACACGGTCGCGCCGAGCACGTCGGCGTAGAAGGATCTGGACCGGTCGATGTCGGAAACCACGAGCAGCACGGTCAGCTCGACACCAGGCACCGGAAACTCGGCCGTCATCCCGGCACCATAGCGAGCCCGGCGCGGTCTGGCGCCGGGAAGGTCTTCCCGGCGCCAGAGCGTCACCGCGTATCGTGCCTACGTTTTGGTGATCTTTACGTCGTCGACCGCTGCCTCCACCAGGCTCGCGGAGCCCGCGTCGGCCGCTTCGACCAGCAACCGCACCGACTGCCCGGCGAAGCCGGAGATGTTCACCGAGGCGGAGCCCCAGGCCGCGCCGCGGTTGGTGGCCGCGCCGAGCTGCTGGAACACCGTGCTGGTGGCAGCGCCGACGACCTTCACGCGCAGGAAGTCCGCACTCGTGGCGTTGTTCCGGTGGGCCAGATACCAGGAGAAGGTCAGCGTCAACGTGCCCGACGGCAGCGCGATCGCCGGCGAGCGGACCGTGGTGATCCCGCCGTCGATGTCGAACGCGCTGACTCCGGACCCGGCGGCCGCGCCGGTCACCAGGTCGTTCACGCCGCTCACCGTGGTGCCGAGCTGGTAGACCGTGCCGCCCGAGCTGGTCTGCTGCGGGTCGCCACGCTGCCACTGGCCGGTGGTGGCGGTGTCGGTGCCGGACGGGTTGGTGGTCCAGCCGAGAGCGGTCTCGAAGGTGTCGAGGAAGACGGTCACCGGCGCCGCGCCGAACAGCGTGTAGAGCAGCAGGTTCGGCGAGCCGGTACCCGGGTTACCCACCACTCCCGGCGTGGCGTTGGCCACCATCGTGTCGCGCACCTGCTGCGGGGTGAACGTGGGGTTGAGGCCAAGGATCAGCGCGGCCGCTCCGGTCACGTGCGCGGTGGCCATCGAGGTGCCGCTGATGGTGACCGTCGCGGTATCGCTGGTGTGCGCGGTCGAGGTGATCCCTACCCCGGGCGCGAACAGATCCAGGCAGGGCCCGAAGTTGGAGAACGAGGCCCGCTGGTCGGTGATGTCGGTCGCGCCGACCGTGATGGCCGCCGGCACCCGCGCCGGGGAGAAGTTGCACGCGTTGGAGTTGCTGGCACCGGCCACCACCGAGTAGGTGACGCCGGAGTTGATGGAGTTGGTGACCGCGGTGTCCAGCGCGGTGCTGATGCCGCCGCCGAGCGCCAGGTTGGCCACCGCCGGCTTGATCGCGTTCGCGGTCACCCAGTCGATCCCGGCCACCACCTGCGCGGTCGTCGCGCTACCCGCGCAGTTGAGCACTCGGACCGCGACCAGCTGCACACCCTTGGCGACGCCGAACGCGGTGCCGCCGGCGACCCCGGCGGCGTGGGTGCCGTGACCGTTGCAGTCGTCGGCGATGTCGTCGTTGTCGACCACGTCACGGCCGTAGCTGGCCCGGCCACCGAAGTCCTGGTGGGTGATCCGGATACCGGTGTCGACGATGTAGACGTGCACGTTCGACGCGGTGGTGTTGTAGGTGTAGGACTGGTCCAGCGGGAGGATGCGCTGATCGATCCGGTCCAGGCCCCAGGACGGCGGGTCGGGCTGGGTGGCGAACGGGCGCACCAGCTGGTCCTGCTCCACGAACGCGACATCGGGGTGCGCGGCGAGCTTGCGAGCCTCGGCCGGGCTGAGCCGGGCCGCGAAGCCGGGCAGCGCCGAGCGGTAGATCTGGCTGATCTGCCCGTGGTAGCGGCCGGCCAGCGACTGCGCAGCCGCGGATACTCCGGTCGAGCGCAGCGAAGCGGTGTTCTTCAACACCACGAGATAGCTGCCGGCCACCGCAGTGGGGCTGTTGGCATGCCGGATACCCGCGTCGGACGCCGCCCCGGACGCTGGTCTCGACATGGCCGCGGCACCGGATACCCCCAGTGCCGCGATGAGAAGTGGGAGGCCGGCTAATCGCGGCCTGGCCATCGGCAGGTGGGACATGGTGGGGTCCTCCAATCTGAGCCGCCTCCGGCACGGCGCTCGTGGCTTCGTGCCGGATTCATGCCGATTCACACCGGTTCCGTGGTAGTCGATCGGTAGTCGATCGCCTACTGACGGTAACGGTCGGTGTTGCCCCAGATCCTGGACCAGTTCACGGCCGGCGACAATGCCCAGCCGACATTGCCCACTCGCCGGCTGGACGGCCCGCAATCGATGCCGGCATAGTCCTGCCGTCGCCGATGGGATGTCGCCGACCAGCAGGCCGGATCGCTCGACGCGATGGCCTGCACGGCCGGCAGCGTGCCGTGGCGACCGCTGACCGACCTCGGCTACGACGACTTCGCGGCCGGGGTGACTGGCAAGGTGCTCAGCCAGGTCGAGCTGGTCCGGCAAGGCACGACCCACCTCCCGGAAACCGGATCGTTCACGCTGATCACCGGCATCGCAGCCCGCGAGGCGGTGCTCACCGGCTCGGTTGCCGCGTTGGCCAACGGCGCGATCGAGTCGTTCGTCCGCGCCGCCGCAATCGAGCTACCCTCGACCGCGGATTGCTCCGCTTCCAGGGCGGAATCCACTAGCTCGGCCGCCCGGTCGCACCACTCGCCCATCCCGGTGGGGCCGGGCGGCTCCGGCCCGGCGTCGGCCGCTGCCTGGGCCAGCGCCGACCAGGACTGCCCCGAGACTGTTACCGCAGGGCTCGCTGCCGAGCCGCCTCGTAGAGCGCCACGGTTGCGGCACTGGCCGCGTTGAGCGAGCTGGCCGAGCCCGCGATCGGGATCCGCAGCAGGTGGTCGCAGCCGTCTCGCCAACCGGCGCTGAGCCCGCGAGTCTCGTTGCCCACCACGATCAGCGTCGGGGTTGTCAGGTCGTGGCCGGTGATGCCCAGCTCGCCGTGTTCGTCGGTGCCGACCACCGTGATCGGCGCACCGCCCGATCCGCCGGCCCGGCGGACCCAGTCGAGCACCGGTTGATGCGACTCGACCCGCACGACCGGCACCGCGAACAGCGAGCCGGTGCTCGCGCGCACCGACTTCGGGTCGTACGGGTCAGCGCCGTGCCCGGTCAGGATCAGCCCGGCGGCGCCGAACGCGTCCGCCGAGCGGACCAGCGTGCCGATGTTGCCCGGACTGGCGGGCCGATCGAACACCACGCCGAGGAAGTCCGGGCCCACGGTGATCCGGGCCAGGTCGTCCGCCGGCATGCCGACCACGGCGAGCAGCTCCGGCGCCTGGTCGGTCTTCTCACCAAGCTCGTGCACCAGCCCGGCCGCCATCGCCACCGGCTGCGCGTCGGTGCGCGCCAGCATGTCGATGGCCCACCGCGACAGTGGCCGACCCTGCTCGTAGATCAGTGTGTGCACCGGCCAGCCGTGCTCGACCGCGAGCGTGATCGGGCGTACCCCGTGCACGACGAACTCGCCGGCTCGCTGCCGCTTGGTGCGGTTGGTCAGCAGCGCCTGCCACTGCTGGAAGCTGGCGTTGCGCGAGCTGACCCGCAGCTCCTTGGCCACGCGCACCTCCGGCGGCTCTCGGGGAGACGATCAATGTAGTGCGTCCGGGTTGGCCACCAGGATCTGTTCGGCGAGCCGGTCGAGCTCGGGCAGCACACCGCGAACCGCTTCCGCCCGCCGGCCGAGGTCGCCAGGTGCGCCAAGGCCACCCGGTGCGCCGATGCCGAGATCGGCGAGCACGGCCCGGAATGCCGGCATGTGCTCCCGGTGCAGGTCGGGCGCGTCCACCGCCAGCACGCTGTGGCAGCGGGCGAACGTCGCGACGATCCAGAACACCGCTTCCCGGTGGTTGCCCTGCTCGATCAGCTCCCGGCTGCCGTCGATCGCGATCGGCCGGGCCACTGCGGTCAGGTCCGAGCTGAAGAAGAACGGTGTGGTCGAGACGGCAGCCGTTGCGTCGAACGTGCGGCCCAGCTCGGCCAGGTGGTAGCCGGTCTGATCGGCCGGCCAGTGGGCGCATCCGAGCAGCTGGAGCAGCTCCGGGTAGCGGTCGCCGTGCCCGTATCCGGTCAGCACGTCACGGGCGGCCAGATAGCGCCGCCGCACAGTCGGGTTGCGCAATGCGGCAACCAGCGGCAGGTGCGCGGTCCCACCGGTGCCGAACAACCATCTCGTGACTTGCTGATGCAACGGCTCCGCGGGGTCGATGGCCGCAAGCCGCTGCTCGATCGTGCGCCGGGCGTCCGCGCACCGGCGCTGGGTCCAGTGCCGTTCCGCGAATCCAGCGGCCACCTCCAACTGCAGCCGGGCCAGCCGCCCGCTGGGATCCGCGATGATCGTGTCGACCCGGAAGCTGCCGGCCAGACGATAGGAGCCGAGCACCCGCTCGGCCGAGCCGAGCTCAGTCCAGTCCTGATAGCTGATCTCGAGCAAGGCGCGGCGGTACACCCGCCTGCCGGGCTTCGTCGCCCCGGTCGGCGCCTCGGTAACCACGATAACGTCCAGGTCGGATGTCGGGGCCAGCTCGGCCGAATCCGGCAGCCCGACCGTGGAGCCGCTCACATACGCGCCGACGAAGCCGGCCACCCCGCCGGCGTGTCGCGTAACCCAGTCCCGCGCGGCTGCCCTGGCGTCCCCGACCCTCACGAGCCTCAATTCTTCCCGGCATCGCCACGGCCACCAGACGCGATCTATGTCAGTCTCGAATCGGCTGGATACGGCCGTATTTGGGGCTGACGGCGGGCGCGGGTCAATCGCGTCGCGGGTGGTGGTCGGATGGCAGTCGAGTTCGGGCTGCTCGGAGACATCGAGATGCGGGTCGACGGCCGGCTGGTGGACATCGGCCATGCCCGGCAGACCGCGGTGCTCGCGGCCTTGCTGATCGAGCCGAACCGCGCCGTGCCGCTCGACCATCTCCTGGATCGGATTTGGGGGGATCGGCCACCGCAGCGGGCCCGCGGCACGCTCTACAGCTACCTGTCCCGATTACGGCACATCCTGGCGGCCGCGGAAGGTCTGGACATCGTGCGGCAACCGGGCGGTTACCTGCTGCCGGTCGACTCGGCGGCCATCGATCTGCAGCGGTTCCGGCAGTTGGTCGTCCAGGCTCGAACCAGCGCCGACGCCGCCCAGGCAGCCGCACTGCTCGATCAGGCGCTTGGGCTGTGGCGGGGCGATGCGTTCGCGACCCTGGACACCCCCTGGCTGAACACCGTGCGGACCGGCCTGGACCGGGAGCGCCTGGCGGCCGAGCTCGACCGCAACGACCTCGCCCTGGCTCGGGGTGCGTACGCCGAGCTGGTCGGCCCGCTCGAGGCCAGTGCCGCGGTCTACCCGCTGGACGAGCGCCTGGCCGGTCAGCTGATGCTCGCGCTCTACGGTTGCGGCCGGCAGGCCGCGGCCCTCGAGCACTACCAGCAGGTCCGCCGGAGGCTGGCCGACGAGCTCGGCATCGACCCGGGCCCCGCGCTGCGGACCCTGCACCAGCAGATCCTGACCTCGGATACGAGCCTGGCGAGCTCGGACCGGGGTGGGCCGGCCCCGGTCGCCGGATCCGCCCGGACCGCGCCGCCAGCCGCCGCACATGCCGGTGCACCGGTGCCGCGCCAGCTGCCGGCACCACCGCGCGCGTTCACCGGCCGTGACCGCGAGCTCGCCGCACTGACCCACGCCCTGGACGCGCCGCCCGACCAGCAGGCCGCAGTCGTGATCTCCGCGATCGGCGGTGCCGGTGGCATGGGTAAGACCTGGCTGGCCGTGCGGTGGGCGCACGACCATCTGGACCGGTTCCCGGACGGACAGCTGTACGTGGACCTGCGCGGCTTCGACCCGGCGAGCGAACCGGTCCCGCCGGCGGTCGCGGTCCGCGGGTTCCTGGACGCGCTCGGGGTGGATCGTGCCGCCACCCCGGTGGACGTCGACGCGCAGGCCGCGCTCTACCGCAGCATCGTGGCCGACCGGCGGATGCTGGTCGTGCTCGACAACGCCCGCGACTCCGCACAGGTGATCCCGCTGCTGCCCGGCACCGCGTCCTGTGCGGTCCTGGTCACCAGCCGGCACCAGCTGACCACCCTGATCAGCGGGCACGGGGCCCGGCCGCTGCCGCTGGACGTGCTGACCGAGACCGATGCGCGCCAGTTGCTGACCGCGCAGCTCGGTGCGGACCGGGTGGCCGCCGAGCCGGCCGAGGTGGACGCGGTGCTCGAGCATTGCGCCGGGCTTCCGCTCGCCCTCGGAATCGTCAGCGCGCGGGCCGCCGTCCGGCCGGATCGCCCGCTGGCCGGGTTGGCCGGCGAACTGCAGCACGCCTCGACCCGGCTCGACGCGCTCGACGCAGGTGAGCTGGCGGTCAACCTGCGTGCCGGATTGACCTGCTCGTACCAGGCGCTGCCGGCGGATCAGGCCAGCGTGTTCCGGCTGCTCGGGCTGATGCCGGGCCCGGAGATCAGCCTGCCGGCCGCGGTCAGTTTGGCCGCGCTGCCGGCCGCCCGGGTCCGGATACTGCTGCGCGAGCTGGTCGGCGCGCATCTGGTGCACGAGCCGCAGCCCGGCCGGTTCCGGCTGCACGACCTGGTTCGGCTCTACGCCGCCGAGCAGGCTCGCGGGCTCGACTCAGGCGGGCTCGACTCAGGCGGGCTCGACTCGGGCGGGCTCGACTCGGCAGGCGGGCACGCGCCCGGCGAGCTCCGGATCCTCGATCACTACCTGCACACCGCACACGCCGCGGCCGTGCTGCTCAATCCGCAGCGGCCGCCGATCCCGGTGGGCCAGCCGGTCGCCGGGGTCAGCATCGAACCACTCGCCGACCACAGCGAGGCGATGACCTGGTTCGACACCGAGCGCCTGGTGCTGCTCGCGGCGATCGCGCGAGCGTTCGAGAACGGGCACGACCGCCACGTGTGGCAGCTCGCCTGGACCGTTGCGGAGTTCCTCGACCGGCGCGGCTACTGGCACGAGCGGGCCAGCACCCAGCAGGCCGGGCTGGATGCCGCCCGGCGGGCCGGCGATCGGGCCGGGCAGGCACACTCCAGCCGCGGGCTGGGCGGCGCTTACGCAGTGCTCGGCCGGTTCGAGGAATCCGACGCGCAGCTGTTGCGGGCGATCGACCTGTTCGCCGAGCTTGGCGATCACGTCGGCCAGGCGGCCGCGAACCTCGACCTGGCCGGCGCGTTCGAACGCCGCGGCCGGCACCGGGACGCGCTCACCCACACCCAGCAGGCCCACGATCTGTTCGCGCTCGCCGGCTACCGGACCGGCCAGGCCAACGCGCTCAACGGGATCGGCTGGCTGCACTCCGAGCTCGGCGACCAGGATCAGGCGCTGGCCTCCTGCCAGCGGGCGCTGGAACTGCTGCAAGCCATCGGGTATCGCCGGGGCGAGGCGATGACCTGGGACAGCCTCGGCTACATCCATCACCAGCTCGGCCAGCTCGAGCAGGCCGAGTCCTGCCTGCAGCAGGCGCTCGCCGGCTACCGCGCTCTCGGCGACCAGTTCCGCGAGGCCGAGTCGCTCAGTCACCTGGGTGATGTTCACCGGGCCGCCGGCCAACCGGACGCGGCCCGACAGTGCTGGCAGCGCTCGCTGGCCATCCTGGACCAGCTCGGACATTCCACCGCCGACGGGGTCCGGGCCAAGCTGGACGGATCAACCTAAATGTGCGGCTGCCACCCTGGACTGCGAGGCCTCGTAGCCGATGATGGCCAGCGCGTAGAAGGCCAGATCAGCCGCGATCCTTTCCGGTGACCACACCGGCGGGCGGCGAGCCGACCAGGATCGGGCCTAGGTACATCGCAGCGGGTCGGATCAGCACGGTGTCGAGCACCTCGGCCGGTCCGAACTCCAGCACCAGGCCGCGCACGGTGGCCCGCTCCGCCCGGCCGGAACACCGCGGGCCGGCCAGCTGCGCAGGTCGCGTACGAACATGACCGCGTAGAACGCGATCGTCTCGCCGAGTGCACCGGCCACTGCGACGGCCGCGGCGGTCGACCCAGATCGATCCGCGCTCCCGGCCGCCGCCACCGCGGCGACTAATCCGGCCGCCTCGGCCGGGGCATACCGGCACAGCCACCGCGCCGCCCGCCGTCGGGGCTGGCGTCCACCGCTCCGGTGTGCGTCCATGACTCCCCCTCGGTGCAGGTAGCTGGCTATCCGGGCTACGCACCACCGGCTCGGTGCGGTTCTTGACAGCTGTTGTTCCGATCCGATAGAAACCTCTTGGTTATAGAACTATTAGGTTATGGACTGGACCCGGGATGACCACGGACCTGCTCGACGCGACGTTCGCCGCACTGGCCGATCCGACCCGCCGAGCGATCTTGCATCGGCTGGCCGCGGGCGAGGCCACCGTGACCGCCCTGGCCGAGCCGTTCGACATCAGCCAGCCGGCGATCTCCAAACACCTCAAGGTGCTGGAGCGGGCCGGGCTGGTCTCCCGCGGCCGGGATGCCCAACGGCGGCCGTGCCGGCTGGAGGCCCGCCCGCTCAAGGCGGCCACCGACTGGCTGGAGAACTACCGCAGCTACTGGGAGGAGAGCTACCAGCGGCTGGACGACCTGCTCGACGAGCTCAAGGGCATCACCGGGGACCAGACGTGACCGAGCGCGGATCGTTGCAGCTCAGCACGTCGGGTGACCGCGAGATCGTGCTGAACCGGGTGTTCGACGCACCCCGGCACCTGGTGTTCGACGCGTTCACCAAGCCGGACCTGCTGACCAG
>JAKEEW010000390.1 GCA_022616375.1 Sporichthyaceae bacterium | reverse complement strand
TGCACGACGAGTACGGGCCGGTGGCGGTGCCGGATCGGCTGCTGCCGGTCGTGCTACCCGAGGTGGAGGACTACTCGCCGCGCACGTTCGACCCGAACGACCGCAACACCCAGCCGGAGGCGCCGCTGTCCCGGGCCCGCGATTGGGTCGAGGTGACACTGGACTTGGGCGACGGGCCGCGCGCCTACCGGCGGGAAGCCAACGTGATGCCGCAGTGGGCCGGCTCCTGCTGGTACTACCTGCGCTATCTGGACCCGGCCAACGAGACGACATTCTGTGACCCGGTCAACGAGGCCTACTGGCTGGGCCCGCGGCCCGGTGACCCGCGCGATCCGGGCGGAGTGGACCTGTACGTGGGCGGCGTCGAGCATGCGGTACTGCACCTGCTGTACGCCCGGTTCTGGCACAAGGTGCTGCACGACCTGGGCGAGGTGAGCAGCCGGGAGCCGTTCCGCAGGCTGTTCAACCAGGGCTACATCCAGGCCTACGCCTACACCGACACGCGCGGCACCTACGTGCCGGCCGAGGAGGTCGAGGAGGTCTCGCCGGGCGGGTACGCCTACCGCGACCAGCCGGTCCGGCGCGAGTACGGGAAGATGGGCAAGAGCCTGAAGAACGTGGTCACGCCCGATGAGATGTGCGAGCAGTACGGTGCCGACACGTTCCGCGTCTATGAGATGTCGATGGGTCCGCTGGACCAGAGCCGCGCCTGGGAGACCAGGGCGGTGATCGGCGCGTTCCGGTTCCTGCAGCGGATCTGGCGCAATGTGGTCGACGAGTCGTCCGGCGCGGTCACCGTGGTCGACACCCCGGCCGACGAGGAGACCCGCAAGATCCTGCACCGCACCATCGACGGGGTCCGCCGGGATCTGGACGGGCTGCGGTTCAACACCGCGATCGCGAAGATCATCGAGCTGAACAACTACCTGACCAAGGCGGACCGGCCGGTGCCTCGCGAGGTGGCCGAGCCGCTGATGCTGATGGTGGCACCATTCGCGCCGCACCTGGCCGAGGAGCTGTGGTCGCGGCTGGGTCATGCGTCGTCGCTGACCTACGCGCCGTTCCCGGTGGCCGATCCGGCGCTGCTGGTCGAGGAGACGGTGACCTGCGTGGTTCAGGTGGCCGGCAAGGTACGGGACCGCCTAGAGGTGCCGATCGGGATCTCCGACGCGGAGCTGACCGAGCTGGCGCTGGCCACCGAGGGAGTCCGGCGCGCGCTGGGCGACCGCGGGGTGCGCACCGTCGTGGTGCGGGCACCCCGGCTGGTCAACGTCGTACCTGCCTAGGCGGGTGCGACGTTGCCGCCCCGGCTAACGGCCGCGGCCGACGCACGTCAGTCAAGTGCGGCCGGCCCGGGTCAGCGGGCGCGGCCGGGTGCGTCAGCGGCTGCGGCCGGCCCGGGCGAGCAGGTAGGCGACTGTTGCGATCGGCGCCAGGAACAGGATGACCACGACTGGGACGCCGAGCCAGATCGGCATTGCCCATCCGGTGCAGCTCTGCGACTCGGCTCCGGTCGACCTGATCGGGTCCGACACCGAAGTGCAGACCCGTGCGGCGAACAGTCCGAACGCCAGCGGAAACAGGTAGCCACCCGGCCACACCAGGGTGCCGACAATCTTGTCCCGGGTGGACCATCGGTCCGAGGCCCACAGCATCGCGACCCCGACGAACCAGCCGACCACGAACAGGAAGCCGCCGAGCGCGAGCAGGATCACCGTGACGATCTCTTTCGCTCCGACGCTCGGCCGGTCCGGCCCGGCGCCGGTCTGATTGGACCAGCCTCGCCTGCCGGCAGGCGAGTCGCCCTCGGCCGCGGCGGCGACGATCTCCTCTGGTGTGCCCAGCCGATCCAGCGCCACCCGGGTGCTGGCCTCGTCGTCCGGATCAACGGCTTCGAGCGCGGAGTCCAGATGCTCGCTGATGCCGTCGACGAGCTCGGCGCGCTGGTCCGGAGCCAGCCGCCTGGCGGCCAACTCGAGCCGGCGGAGGTAGTCATCGACCAGCGGCGAGCGCCGGGTATCGGGCATGGTCATTCGGGCCTTCCGATCGAAAGGAAATGGTCGACGGCGTCTCTGAACCGCACCCACTCGTCGCTGAACTCGTCCAGGGCGCGCTGACCGGCGCGGGTGAGGCGGTAATAGCGCCGCGGTGGGCCGCTGTCCGACTCGCGCCAAGACGTGCTCACCAGCTCCTCCCGGCGCAACCGGGACAGCAGCGGGTAGATCGTGCCCTCACTGGTCACCATGCCGTCCACCGAGCTCAGCTCGTGGACCAGCTCGAAGCCGTAGCGCTCGGCCTGTCGGAGCAAGGCGAGCACGCAGTATTCGACCGTGCCGCGGCGAAGCTGGGTGGCCAGGCCTCGCGGTTCCATGCGAGACAAGGTACCTGGCTGCGGGCTGTAGCGGAAGACCCGATGGATGGCCGGCCTGGTCGCGGGGATCACCGAATGGCCCGTGGCCAGTACCCTTCCGGTCATGCCCGCTCCCATCGGTCAGGTCGCGGTGGTCACCGACTCCACCGCGTACCTTCCGTCCGGGCTGGTTGCGGCGTACCACCTCGGGCTTGTGCCGTTGCATGTCGTGATCGACGGCAAGGCGTATGACGAGACCAGCCAAGCCGATGCCGCGATGGTCGCGGACGCGCTGCGCCGGCATCGCGCGGTGACCACGTCGCGACCCGGGCCGCAGGCGTTCCTCGAGGCCTACCGGGCGGCCGCGGATCAGGGCTACCAGGCCGTGGTGTCGGTACATCTGTCCGCGCAGATGTCCGGCACCTACGAGTCGGCCTGCGCCGCCGCGCTCGAAGCGCCGGTGCCGGTCCAGGTGCTCGACTCCCGGCTGCTCGGGCTAGGCCTGGGCTTCGCGGTGCTTTCCGCGGCTACCGCGGCCCGGGATGGCGCAACGATCGAGCAGGTCGCCTGGGCAGCGTTGGATCGGGCCGCGGCAACATCGGTTTATTTCTATGTCGACACACTGGAGTACCTGCGCCGCGGTGGCCGGATCGGCGCGGCCCGGGCGTGGCTCGGCTCGGCACTCGCGGTCAAGCCGCTGCTGCGGGTCGAGGACGGCCAGATCGCCCTGTGGGAGAAGGTGCGTACCTCGACGCGCGCAGTGGCCAGACTCGAAGACGAGGCGGTAGCGGCCGCCGTCGAGGCGGCGGACGGAGTCGACATCGGAGTGCACCATCTCGCCGCCGCCGAGCGCGCGGCCGCACTGGGGGAGCGGCTGCGGTCCCGGGTGCAGGGCCTGAAAGACCTTTACGTGCAGGAGGTCGGCGCGGTGATCGGAGCGCACGTGGGTCCGGGAATGCTCGCGGTGGTGGTTGCCCCCCGGGTGCCGCTCCGGGTGCCGCCCCGGTCCTAGCGCCGGCCCGGCGGGCGTTGGTCCGCCGCGCGTTTCTGGCACCGGGCGTTCAGGCACCGGCCGTTCTCGCACGCCGGGCGTTCTGGCTCGCGCGTTCTGGTACTGGGCGTTCGCTGACGGCTGATATGCACAGGCCCGTCGTTGTCCCCAGCTGGCGTTGGTGCCCTCGCTGACCGATGGCGTCCACTTCTAACTTCGCGGTATGGCTGCCAACGGGGACATCACGGAACTACGCACGGCGATCGCGATCGAGGAGGCCGAGCGTGCCGGGCTCGGCGTCCGGGCCAGGGGTGCGCTAGCGGATCGGGTTCCGGTCGGGCTGCGCGGCGGTCTGGTCGCGCTCGACCCGCGGGCCGCAGTCGCGCTGGCCGTGGTGGGCCTGCTTGCCGCCTTGCTCGGCGGGCTGTTCTGGCTGCGATCGAGACCGGTGGCAGTCGACGTCGGTCCGCCGATGACGGTGGCGGCGGCCCCGAGCGAGGTCGGTCCCGCTGCCGGATCGGTGGCCACAGTGGATGCCGCAGGCGTAGTGCCATCCAACGCTGCCTCGCTCATCGTGCACGTCGCCGGCCGGGTGCGACATCCGGGCGTCGTGCAACTGCCGGCCGGCGCGCGGGTGATCGACGCGATCGACGCTGCCGGTGGGGTGCGCTCGGGCACCGATCTGACCACGGTCAACCTCGCACGGCTCGTGGTCGACGGCGAGCAGATCGTGGTCGGAGTGCCGGGTGCAGCGGTCGCGGCGAGCGGGTCGGCTGCCCCGGCAGGTGGTGGCGGCGTGGCCGGTCCGCTGGATCTCAATGCCGCGACACTCGGGCAGCTGCAGGAGCTGCCCGGCGTCGGTCCGGTGCTGGCGCAGCGGATCGTGGACTACCGCACCGCTAACGGTGGGTTCCGGTCGATCGACCAGTTGCGTGAGGTCACCGGCATCGGCGACGCGCGCTTCCAGGAGCTGGCCGACAAGGTGCGGGTCTGAGATGGCTCAGCGCGGCGGCGGAGCTTCCTCGGCACCGGCCGCGCACGGCCTGGTGCCGCCGGCGCCGGAGCGCCCGGTCGATGTGCGGCTTGCGTTGCCTGCGGTGGCGGCCTGGGTGGTCGCTTGGCTGGCACCGGTGGTCGGAGCCGGCGTCGCCGTGCTCACAGCGGCCGGCTTGGCTGGAGTAGGCATGCTGACGTTGCGGTGGGCACGATCCGGACCGAGGGCAACCGTTGCCGCGGTGTGCCTGGCCGGTGCTGCGATCGCGGTGGCCGCGGCGGCGCGGATCGCGACCACCCAGCACGGGCCGGTGGTGGATCTCGCTCGCGGGCGGGAGACCGCAACCTTCCACCTTTCGGTCACTGGCGATCCGGCCCGGGTCCAGCCCAGGTCCGACGGTCCGGTCCGGACCCGGCCGGCCGCATTGGTGCCGACCCGTGCCGAGCTCCTGCTCCGCGGGGCGACGCAAACCCGGGTCCGGTTGCCAGTGCTGATCCTGGCGCCGGCAACCCAAGAGTGGCTGAGCCTCGTGCCCAGCCAACGGATCCGCATCACCGGCCGATTGTCCGAGCCGCGCCGGCTGGACGGCACGGCGGCCGTGCTGAGCCCACGGGGCCCGCCGACCGTGATCGGGTCCGAGTCGACGATCCAGGCAGTGGCGACCGGGCTGCGGGCGGGTCTGCGCGAGGCCGTCGATGGTCTCGATCCGGCGCCGCGCGGCCTGATCCCGGCACTCGCGGTCGGTGACACCGCCGGAATGCCGGACGACTTGGTCGAGGACTTCCGGCAGTCTGGGCTCAGTCATCTGACCGCGGTCTCCGGCGCGAATCTCGCGATCGCCGCGGGCGTCGTGATTGGTCTGGTGCGAGCGCTCGGGCGCTCCCGCCGGGCCGCGGCCGCAATCGGATTCGCCGCCGTGCTCGGATTCGTGGTGCTCGCCCGTCCCCAGCCGAGTGTGCTGCGGGCCGCGGTGATGGCGACGATCCTGCTCGTGACGCTGGCGAGTGGGCGGCGCCGGGCCGGGTTGGCGGCACTCGGAGCGACCGTCCTCGTGCTGCTGCTCATCGATCCGTGGCTGGCGCGGTCGTACGGGTTCGCGCTTTCCGTGCTTGCCACGGCCGGGATGCTGGTTCTCGGTCCGGGTTGGCGGGATCGGATCGCGGCGCGGTTGCCCGGTCCTGAGCTGTGTCGGAGTCCGTTCGCCGAGGCGCTGGCGCTGTCCGCGGCCGCCCAGGTCGCCACGCTGCCAGTCATCGTGATGATCTCCGGGCAGATCAGCCTGGTGTCGCTGGCGGCCAATCTGCTGGCCGCTCCCGCGGTGCCGGCCACCACGATCCTCGGTCTGGCCGCGACGCTGACCGTGCACCCCATGGAGCCGATCGCCGCCATGGTCGGCACGCTCGCGGGCTGGCCGGCCGGTTGGATCGTCTGGGTCGCGCGGACATCTGCGGACGTTCCGGGTGCGGTCCTGCCGTGGCGCGCGGGTGCGACCGGCGGCCTGTTTGTGCTGGCCGCCCTCGCCCTGGTGGTCACGGTGGGTCCGGCGCTGGTCAGGTGCCGGCTGGCGACCGGTGCCGTGGTCGGTGGTGTGGTGCTGGTGCTCGACGGGATGCACGCGATCGGTTCGGCCGGCTGGCCGCCACCGGGATGGGTCGTCGTCGCCTGCGATGTCGGTCAGGGCGACGCGCTTGCGTTGGCCGTGAGTCCGAGAACGGCGGTGGTGGTCGATGCCGGGCCCGACGCAGGCGCGGTCGCTGGCTGCCTGGATCGGTTGGGCGTGCGCCGGGTCCCGGTGCTCGTCCTGACCCATTTCCACGCCGACCACGTCGACGGGTTGGCCGGTGTGCTGGCCGGGCGCACGGTCGACGAGATCCTGGTGAGCCCGCTCGCCGAGCCCGGGTCCGCGGTCCGTGAGGTGCAGCAGGCTGCCACGCAGGTGCACGCTCCGGTTCGGGCCGGCTCCGCCGGCGCGGTGCGGGTGCTTGGGCAGCTGCGGTTGGACCTGGTCTGGCCGCTTCCGGCCGTGGCCACGCCCGCCGCCGGGCCAGGCCCGCTTTCTGAAGGAGCCGACCAAGGGTCTGGTCCGAACAACGCCAGCATTGTCGCGCTCGCCCAGGTGCGCGGAGTCCGGATTCTGCTCACCGGCGACATCGAACCGCCGGCCCAGGCGGCCTTGCTCGCCGCCGGCCTGGATCTGCGCGCCGACGTGTTCAAGGTGCCGCATCACGGGTCGGTGTACCAGGACCCGCGGTTCGCGGCCGCGGTGCGACCCGCGATTGCGCTGATCTCGGCCGGCCTCGGCAACGACTACGGGCATCCCGCGGCGCAGACCGTGCTCGTATTGCGCTCCGCCGGAGCCAGGGTGCTGCGCACCGACCAGGAGGGTGACCTTGCGGTCTCTCGGATCGGCGATCGATTGTCCGCGAGCACCCGTGGTAGCTGGATCGACCGCACCGTTAAGGTCGCAGCCAGCCGGGCCGATCAGGCTCGCCCAGCCGTGAACGAACGGAGCGCCCTCGGTGCCGGAGCCTCGCCATCCGCAGGTAGTCGACCTGCACAACGACCTGCTCTCCGAACTCAGCTTCGAACGCGATCGCGGCCGGTCCGGCCGGTTCGGATCGTTCTGGCTGCCGCAGCTGCGCGCCGCTGGGGTGACCGCGCAGGTGCTGCCGGTCTTCACCGAGGACTACTTCGTCGGCGAGGGCGCGCTCCGCCGCTGCCTGCTGACCATCGATCTGGCCGAGGAGCTGGCGAGCGCGCACGCGGACGACGTGCTGATCTGCCGCACCGCTGCCGACCTCGATGCGGCCGCCGAATCGGGCCGGATCGCGCTAATCCTGGCGTTCGAGGGGCTCGAGCCGGTGGGTGCGGATCTCGGCGTGCTCCGGACGCTGTACCGGCTGGGCGTCCGGGTTGCGTCCCTGACCTGGAACCGGCGCACGATGCTGGCCGATGGCGCAGGGGAGGATGCCACCCGAGCCGGGCTGACCGAGGCCGGGGTTGCGGCAATCGCGGAGATGACGCGGCTCGGGATGGTGGTGGATATCAGCCACCTGTCCGAGTCCGGGTTCTGGCACGTCCACGACGTCGCGACCCGACCATACATCGCGACCCATTCGAGCTGCCGCGCACTGCGCGACCACCGGCGCAACCTCACCGATGAGCAGATCCGGGTGCTGGCCAGCCGGGGCGGAGTCATGGGCATCAACTTCTACGGCGAGTTCGTCGCCGATCCGCCCACGCTTGCCGCAGTCGTCGACCACATCCGGCACGCGGTCGAGGTGGCGGGAGAGGATCACGTGGCGCTCGGGCCGGACTACGTCTGGGACTACTTCGAGATCACCGATCCGCGGGGAATGGCCGATCCCGAGTTCACCAAGTGGATGCCGCCCGGGCTTCGCCGCCCGGAGGAGCTACCCGCACTGCTGGATCTGGTGGTGGACGCGGTGGGTCCAGGCATCGCCGGCAAGGTGGCCGGGGGCAACGCGTGGCGCGTGCTCCGCGACGTCCTCGGCTGACCGGCTGCGTCCGCTCCCCGGCAGGATCCGCTCCCCGGCAGGATCCGCTCCCCGACAGGATCCGCTCCCCGACAGGATCCGCTTCCCGGCGGCTCAGAGCGGCTTCTCCAGCCACAGCACGCTCCAGTACCGGCCGAACTTGTGCCCGGCCTCGTCCAGCACCCCGATCTCGCGGAACCCGAACCGGCGGTGCAACGCGACGGACGCGGGGTTGGGCAGTGTGACGGCCGCGTAGGCCCGATGGAGGCCGAGGCCGGCCAGACCGTCGAATAGTGATTGGTACAACCCGGCGCCGATCCCGCGGCCGACCCATGCCGGGTCCAGATACACGCTGGTCTCGACCGACGAT
Source organism: Sporichthyaceae bacterium (assembly GCA_022616375.1). Taxonomy (GTDB): domain Bacteria; phylum Actinomycetota; class Actinomycetes; order JAKEEW01; family JAKEEW01; genus JAKEEW01. The sequence goes on along the minus strand of JAKEEW010000390.1, from coordinate 19,195 downwards.
CGGTAGGCGGACCGGTCCCGGAACCGGCTGCTCGACGCGTACCCGACCGGCGTGCCGGCACGCGCTGCGATCAGGATCCGGTGCGGCCCGCTAGCCGGATGCTCCGCAAGCCACGCTGCGCGCGCTGCGGCAGCCGGAGGTTCGAGATCGAAGCTGACCGGCGTGAGCCGGACGTAGTGCGCGTAGATCTCGTCCAGCCGGGCCAGGTCACCGGGATCTGCCGCCCGTATCGTGATCAGGTCGGTCGCGGTCATGGAGCAATCCCAGCGTGCCGCCGTTACCGCGGGATGAACGGTGTGTTTCGCTTCCAACCCCCGACGGTCGTCCCGATGTCGGTGCGGCCTGGCATGCTGGCAGGCCATGAGCACGCAACGCTCCGCCGCAAGCCCGCGCGCCGCTGCCGATGCCGCTGCCGGCTCGGCGCCGCCACCGGTCACGCTCGTGATCGGACCGGAGGAGTTCCTGGCCGAGCGCGCGGTCTCCACGGTGGTCCGCGCCGCCCGCGGGCTCGACCCCGAGGTCAACGTTCACGATCTCGGTCCGGGCGAGCTCGGGGTCGGCATGCTGGCCGAGCTGACCAGCCCATCGCTGTTCGGTGGCGGTTCCGTGGTGGTGATCAGGGGCGGGCAGGACCTGGCGACACCGGTGATCGAAGACCTGGGCAGGTACGTCAGCGAGCCGGCCGACGGGGCGTGGTTGGTGTTGCTGCACAAAGGTGGGACCAAGGGCAAGGCTTTGCTCGACGCGGTGCGCGCGGCGAAGGTGCCGGAGGTGGACTGCTCGGAGCTGAGGAAGTACGCGGACAAGGTGGCGTTCGTGCGAAACGAGGTCCGCACCGCGGGTGGGCAGATCGGCGACGGCGCGGCCCGGGCCGTGCTCGATGCGGTCGGTGGCGATCTCCGAGAGCTGGCCAGTGCCTGCGAGCAGCTGGTGGCCGACACCGGCGGTGCGGTCGACGAGCGGGCGGTCCGGCAGTACTACGCCGGGCGGGCCGAGGTGACCAGCTTCATGGTCGCCGATCACGCGGTCGAAGGCCGGCTCGGCGAAGCGCTGGCGAACCTGCGCTGGGCGCTAGGCTCCGGGGTCGATCCGGTGCTGGTGACCGCGGCGCTGGCGATGGGGCTGCGCAACCTGGCGCGGCTTGGTAGCGCCCCCCGGGATCTGCGCCCGGCTGACCTGGCTAGGGAGCTGGCGCTGCCGTCGTGGAAGCTGGACCGGCTGCGGCAACAGCTGCGCGGCTGGTCGCCCGACGGGGTCGCGTACGCGCTGGCCGCGGTGGCCGAAGCGGATGCCGCCGTCAAGGGCGGCGGGACCAGCGCCGAGTATGCGCTGGAAAAGGCGATCTTGACGATCACCGAGGCGCGGTCGCCGAGCGCCAGATCGTTACGCCGCGCCTGATCGGGTGGCCGGGGCCGGCCGCGGCCAGCGGCGGCCGGCCACCGACATGACGAAGGCGCCGCTCCCGGGTCGGGAGGCGGCGCCTTCGACAAGCGTTTGAAGATCGTCAGAGCGAGGCGGACTTCTTCGCCATCGCCGACTTCTTGTTGGCCGCCTGATTCGGGTGGATAACACCCTTGCTGACGGCCTTGTCGAGCTTGCGCGACGCGTCGCGCAGCAGCTCGCCCGCCTTCTCGGTGTCACCCGCGGTGGCTGCCTCCCGGAACCTGCGCACGGCAGTCTTGAGCGAGGACTTCACCGCCTTGTTGCGCAGCCGAGCCTGCTCGTTCTGCTTGTTGCGCTTGATCTGGGACTTGATGTTCGCCACGAATGCCTCAGGTTTGTCAGTGGTGTGGAGAAGGGGCGCACGACAAAAGCTCGCGCCGCCCGCGATGGACCAGGCTACCAGCGGCCGGAGTCCGGGTTCAAACCAGCGAGCCGGAGGTGCGGTCCAGCCGGTGCCGCAGCCACCGGCGACAGCCCGCCGCGGCGTGCCGCTGGAACGCCCGGATGGTCGGGAGCCCGGGCGGGGCCGGAGTGCGCGACCTGGCCTCGAGGACGCCGGTGAGGCCAATGATCAGCAATGTGACCGACCAGAGATCGACATCCCGGCTCAGCGGGTGGGCGGCCAGCAGTGCGTCCAGCTCGGCCGGGCTATGCGGACCGTATTGGGCGACGTTGATCAATAGCATCGCGACGTCCACCCACGCCGCGCCCCGACACGCCCAGGCCCAGTCCACCAGGACCACCTGGCCGGTCGGCCGCAGGAGCATGTTGTCGGCACGAACATCGAGGTGGATCAAGGACGGCCCGGCCATCGCCACGGCGGTGTCCCGCTCCCACTCGGCCAGCGCGTCCAGCCGATCGGCGAGCCACGGGTCGAGATCGGCGGGCGGCTCGGCCGATAGCCGTCGCCAATGTCCGAATGTGGTGGCGTGCTCGTCCTCGACCGGCCGCGCGCCCGGCCACGGCGCGGGGATGAGCCGACGCGACATCGTGGTGATCGCGGCCAGGGCCTGATCCAACTCGGTGCGCGCCCAGGGAAGTGTGGGCTGCCGGCCATCGATGTCGTCCATCAGCAAGGCGACCCAGTCGCCGTCGTCGTAGCCGTCGATCAGGCCCGGAGCCTCCGGAATCACCGGCAACGCGGACATCGCGGCCAACTCCTTGCGGTGCAGCCCGACACTGTCCAGGTTGAGGACGGAGCCGACTGCCTTGACGAAAGCGCGCGATCCGTCCCGGGTCACCAGCCGCGCCGCCACCCCCGGAGAGAACCCACCGGTCTGAGTGATCGCCGACTCCACCGGTGCGCCAAGCGTGGTCTGCACCCAGTCGCGGATCGGCTCCGGCAGCTCGGGCCAGCTGATCCGCACTCCGGCCGGCCGCGGCGGGTCGGCCTGATCGTCTGTGGAGTCGGTGGACGCCGAGCCGGAGGCGGACATGTGCGGATGATTCCGGCAGACCGTCGGCCAGGCAATTCGTTTTGCGGCGAACCGGTCAGCTGAGATGGTTCCAGGCGTGGTCATGGGACCATGGAGTCCGCCAGACCAACCATTCCCACCTCGTAGACGATCAGGACCAGCGTGCCCGCTCTCCCCGTGTCCGTGCCGCAGCCCAGCCGTACCGATCCGGCGGTGATCCGCAACTTCTGCATCATCGCCCATATCGATCACGGCAAGTCGACGCTGGCCGACCGGATGCTTCAGCTCACCGGCGTCGTGGACGAGCGCACCATGCGGGCCCAGTACCTCGATCGGATGGACATCGAGCGGGAGCGCGGGATCACGATCAAGAGCCAGGCGGTCCGGCTGCCGTGGCGCGGCGACGATGGCCGGATCTACATCCTGAATCTCATCGACACGCCGGGCCACGTGGACTTCACCTACGAGGTGTCGCGCAGCCTGGCGGCGTGTGAGGGCGCGGTGTTGCTGGTGGACGCCGCTCAGGGGATCGAGGCGCAGACGCTGGCCAACCTCTATCTGGCGCTGGAGAACGACCTCCACGTCATCCCGGTGCTCAACAAGATCGACCTGCCGGCGGCGCAGTCGGACAAGTACGCCGCCGAGATTGCCCACGTCATCGGTTGCGATCCGGGCGACGTGCTGCGGGTGTCGGCCAAGACCGGGCAGGGTGTCCCTGAGCTGCTCAATCACCTGGTCGCGGAGATCCCGGCTCCGGTCGGCGACGCGGCCGCGCCGGCCCGCGCGTTGATCTTCGACTCGGTCTACGACCTGTACCGGGGCGTGGTGACTTACGTCCGGGTCATCGACGGGCACCTGTCCACCCGCGAGCGGGTGCTGATGATGTCGACCAAGGCCGCGCACGAGACGCTCGAGGTGGGCGTGATCTCGCCGGAGCCCACCAAGTCCGACGGGCTCGGTGTAGGCGAGGTCGGCTACCTGATGACCGGTGTGAAGGACGTCCGCCAGTCCCGGGTTGGCGACACCATCACGTCCTCGTCTCGCCCGGCCGGCACGCCGCTCAGCGGGTACAAGGACCCCAAGCCGATGGTGTTCTCCGGGCTGTATCCGATGGACGGCTCGGACTACCCGGATCTGCGCGACGCGCTGGACAAGCTGCGGCTCAACGATGCCGCCCTGGTCTATGAACCGGAGACCTCGGCGGCGCTCGGATTCGGCTTCCGCTGCGGTTTTCTCGGCCTGCTGCATATGGAGATCGTCCGGGAGCGGCTGGAGCGCGAGTCGGGCCTCGACCTCATCTCGACCGCACCGAATGTGGTCTACCGGGTGGTCATGGAGGACGGCACCGAGCAGATTGTCACCAACCCGAGCGAGTTCCCCGGTGGGAAGGTCGCCGAGGTCTACGAGCCGATCGTTCGCGCGACCGTGCTGGCCCCGAGTGAGTACGTCGGCGCGATCATGGAGCTCTGCCAGGTCCGGCGCGGTCAGCTGCTCGGCATGGACTACCTGTCCGAGGACCGGGTCGAGATCCGCTACACGCTGCCGCTGGCCGAGATCGTGTTCGACTTCTTCGACCAGCTCAAGTCGAAGACCCGGGGCTACGCCTCGCTGGACTACGAGCCGACCGGCGAGCAGGCCGGAGCACTGGTCAAGGTGGACATCCTGCTGCACGGCGAGCCGGTGGACGCGTTCTCCGCGGTCGTGCACAAGGACAAGGCGTACGCCTACGGCGTGTCCATGGCCGCGCGCCTGAAGGATCTGATCCCGCGCCAGCAGTTCGAGGTGCCGATCCAGGCCGCGATCGGGTCGCGCGTCATCGCCCGGGAGAACATCCGCGCCATCCGCAAGGACGTGCTGGCCAAGTGCTACGGCGGCGACATCACCCGCAAGCGCAAGCTGCTGGAGAAGCAGAAGGAAGGCAAGAAGCGGATGAAGATGGTGGGCCGGGTGGAGGTCCCGCAGGAGGCCTTCATCGCCGCACTGTCTACCGAGTCGGACGGGTCGAAGTCGAAGTAGTTTCGCCCTCGGCTGATACGCACAGCCCCGGCACTGTCCACAACGCGATCTCTGTCGCTCGTACGCGGGCTCCTTTCACGCCAGCGTCGACAGCATGGACACCGGGAGGCACCATGAGCGCTGTGCAGGAGGAACTGCAGGCCGACGTCGAGCTGGAGCACGCGGAGCTCAACCCGCGGGTCGTGTTACCACCCGGCGATCGGCCGCTGACCGTGGACGATCTCGACATGCTGGCCGATGATGGCCGGCGCTACGAGCTGCTCGACGGGATGCTGCTGGTGAGCCCGGCACCGGTGCCACGCCATCAGGGCATGGTCACGCCGTTGCTAGTGCTGCTGTGGACCAGGGCGCCACAGCATCTGTGGGTGCTTCCCGGCCCGATTGGAGTCCGGCTCGCCGACGACACCGAACTCCAGCCGGACATCGTGGTCGCGCCCAGGGTCGACTTCGGCGAGAAATACCTGTCCAAGCCGCCGCTGCTGGCCGTCGAAGTGCTCTCGCCCAGCACCCGGCTGGTCGACCTAAACCTCAAGAAGGCCGCGTACGAGCGGTTCGGCTCGCCGTCCTACTGGGTGCTCGACCCAGACCCGGGAGATCCGTTCCTGATCGTCTACGAGCTGGACGACGGTCGCGACCGGGAGATGGCGCATGTGCGCGGCGACGACCACATCGACGTCGAGCGGCCGTTCCCGGTCCGGCTCCGGCCGAGCGATCTCGCCGCCGGCCGCGTCCCTGACCAGGCGTAGCCCGCCGGCGGGTCGCTAGTAGCCGACCAGCCGGGGTCGGTAATGGGCATGCGACCCCTTTGGTCCTGACGGTAGGATCGCCGCGTGCTCGCCCAGCTGATCCCGTCACCAGGACCAGCCCGCACGTTAGGGCTCGCCCGGCTGCTCATGTCGACCGGTGAGGGTGCGTTCGTCACCTGCTCCGCGCTGTACTTCACCCGGATCGTCGGGCTGACCGCGACCCAGCTGGGCATCGGACTAGCCATCGCGGGTTGCGCCCGGATGCTGGCCGGGGTGCCGTTCGGGCATCTGGCCGATCAGCACGGCCCGCGCGAGGTCGCGATCCTGCTCGGCACGCTCACCGGCCTGGCCTCCGCGGGCTACCTGCTCACGTCCGGCTTCGTCGGCTACGTGGTGGTGGCATGCAGCTTCGCGATCCTGATGAGCGGCTACCAGGCGGCCAGTCAGGCCGTGCTCGCCGGTGTGATCGAGGGCGAGGCTCTGGTCCGGACCCGCGCGCAGCTTCGGGCGATCGTCAACGTCGGCTTCTCGGTCGGTGCCGGCGTGGGCGCGCTGGCGCTGGTCGCCGATACCAAGCCGGCCTACCTCGGTGTGCTCGGCCTCAACGCGATCGCGCTGCTGGGCTGTGCTGCGGTCCAGACCCGGCTGCCGCATGTGCCGCGAAGCCCGGCGCGGGAGGCCGGCGAACCCCGACTCGCGGTTCTGCGCGACCCGGGCTTCGTCTGGGTGACCGTGATCAACTCGCTGATGGTCATCCATTTCTCGATCCTGGAGATCGGGATACCGCTGTGGATCGTGACCCACACCGAGGCCCCGCGGCCACTGATCGCCGGCCTGCTCGTGGTGAACACGGTCTCCGTGGTACTGCTACAGATCCGGGTCACCAGCCGGATCGGCACGCTGGACACCGCGGTGCGGGCGTTCCGGTTCTCCGGCCTGCTGCTTGCCGGGGCATGCCTGGCGTTCGCGGCCTCGGCCGGGCAGCCGGCGGTGGTGGCCTCGGTGTTGCTGGTGATCGCCGCGCTGGTCCAGGTGACCGGCGAGATGACCCAGTCCGCGGGCAGCTGGGTCATCTCTTACGACCTCGCCCCGGCCGGAAAGCAGGGCCAGTACCAGGGATTCTTCATGAGTGGGACGTTCGCGATGGCGATGTTCGGGCCACCGTTGCTGACTCTGCTGGTAGTCGAGTGGGGCGCTCCGGGCTGGTTCGTGCTGGCCGGGTTGTTCCTGGCGGCCGGCTCGGCGATGGGACCGGCGGTGCGCTGGGCGACCCGCGACCGGCCGGGATCCGACGACCACCAGGTAGCCTCGGCCGAAGACCCGGTCACCAGGCCCGAAGACCCGGTGACCCTCGCCGTCACATCGTAGAAGGAGCCCGATGACAGCCGCGTACGTCCGCTCGGTCAACGTCGGGCGGCCCAAGCCGGTGCCGTGGGGCGACCTCAAGCGCTCGGCCATCGACAAGCGCCCGGTGCGGGGCCCGGTGCGCGCGCAGCGGCTCGGCCTGGTCGGCGACGAGGTGGCGGATCTACGCCACCACGGCGGAGTCGACCAGGCGGTGTACGCCTACGCCAGGGAGGACCTGGACTGGTGGGCCGAGCAGCTAGGCCGCGAGCTGCGCGACGGCCAGTTCGGCGAGAACCTCACTGTGGTGGGGCTGGACGTCACCGGCGCGGTCATCGGCGAGCGGTGGCGGATCGGCAGCGCCGAGCTGGAAGTGGCCGATCCGCGGATCCCGTGTTCGGTGTTCCAGGGTTACCTGGGCGAGCCGAAATGGGTGAAGCGGTTCACCCAGCAGGGCCGGCCGGGCGCGTATCTGCGGGTCACCGAGGAAGGCGAGCTCACCGCCGGTGACCGCATCGAGGTCGTGCACCGGCCGGACCACGACGTGCGGCTGGGCGAGGTGTTCCGCGCGCTGACCGGCGATCGGGACCTGGTGCCCAAGCTGCTGCTCGCGCCGGAGCTACCGGAGCAGGCCCGGGACTACGCCAGGAAGATCCTGGCCAGCTCCCCGTGGCGGGAGCAGGCATCCGGGTGACCCATCCGCAACCAGGCGAGATCTTCCCAGTTCGGCTACCGGTCCGTAGCATGCGGGCACCGCAGGAAACACAGCAGGAGCGTGGCGCCGTGTCCGAGGACCTCAGTTTTATCTCTCACCGCGCGCCCTCGGTAGCGCGCTTGTTCGTCGACCGGGTCGCAGCGACTCCCGACCGGGAGGCGTTCCGCCGGCCGGTCGGCGACGGCTGGATCTCGATGACCTGGCGGGAGACCGGGGACCAGGTCAAGGAGTGGGCCGCCGGCCTGCTCGCGCTTGGGATCAGCCCGGAGGAACGGGTAGCGATCATCTCCAACACCCGGGTCGACTGGATCATCGCGGACTGCGCGATCATGTGCGCCGGCGCCGCGACTACGACGGTCTACCCGACGACGCCGGCGGCCGACGTCGCCTACATCGTGCGCGACTCCGGGTCGAAGATCGCATTCGCCGAGGACGACGAGCAGATCGCCAAGCTTCGCGAGCACCGCTCCGAGCTGCCCGAGCTGGAGAAGGTCGTCACGTTCGACGGCAGCGCCGGCGGCGACTGGGTGATCGGCGTGGACGCGCTGGCCAAGCTCGGCCGTGGGCTGCTCGAGTCCAACCCGGCTGCGGTCGACGACGCGGTCGCGGCAGTCGGGTCGGACAGCCTGGCCACCCTGATCTACACCTCGGGTACGACCGGCCGGCCCAAGGGCGTGCGACTGACCCACGACTGCTGGACCTACGAGGGTGCCGCGATCCAGGCGCTGGACATGCTGCACGAGGATGACGTGCAGTACTTGTGGCTGCCGCTGTCCCACTCGTTCGGCAAGGTGCTGGAAGCGGCGCAGCTGGCCATCGGGTTCTGTTCCGCGGTGGACGGCCGGATCCCGAAGCTGATCGAGAACCTGGCCGTGGTGAAGCCGACGTTCATGGCCGCCGCACCGCGCATCTTCGAGAAGGTGCACGCCCGGGTCGTCACTACGGTCGAGGAAGAGGGCGGCGCCAAGCAGAAGATCTTCAACTGGGCCACCGGCGTAGGCAAGCAGGTCTCCGCGCTCGAACAACAGGGCCGTAGCGCCGGCGCCATGCTGGCGGTCAAGCACCGGATCGCGGACAAGCTGGTATTCACCAAGCTGCGCGGCCGGTTCGGCGGCAACCTGCGGTTCCTCATCTCGGGGAGCGCGCCGCTGTCCCGCGACATTGCCGAGTGGTTCCACGGCGCCGGGATCGTCATCGCCGAGGGCTACGGGCTGACCGAGACCTCGGCCGGCACGTTCGTGAACCGGCCGCCGCAGGTGAAGTTCGGCACCGTAGGGCTGCCGATGCCCGGCACCGAGGTGCGCATCGCCGAGGACGGCGAGGTGCTGCTGCGCGGGCCGGGCAACATGCGCGGCTACCACAACCTGCCGGAAGAGACCGCGGCCACGCTGGACGCCGACGGCTGGTTGCACACCGGGGACATCGGTGAGCTCGACGACGAGGGCTTCCTGCGGATCACCGACCGGAAGAAGGATCTGATCAAGACCTCGGGCGGCAAGTACGTCGCGCCGCAGAACATCGAGACCCAGTTCAAGGCCGTGTGCCCGTACGCCAGCCACATGGTCGTGCACGGCGACGGGCGCAACTACTGCACCGCGCTGATCGCGGTCGACCCGGAGGCGATCGTCCCCTGGCAAGAGCAGAAGGGGCTGGCCGAGCTGGGCTACGCCGAGCTCGTCACCCGGCCCGAGCTGCGCGCGATGCTGGCCGAGCACGTCGAGGAGCTGAACCGGCAGCTGCCGCGATGGGAGACGATCAAGGAGTTCGCGGTGCTCCCGGCCGATCTCACCATCGAGGCCGGCGAGCTGACCCCGAGCCTGAAGATGAAGCGCCGGGTGGTCGAGCAGAAGTATCGCGAGCTGCTCGACGGGATGTACGCCGGCGCCCGCACCGGCTAGCCGGCAACTGTTTCCCGATCATTACCGGCGATCTGTGCAATTGATCACCCAATTTGGGTGCTTTGTCTGCACAGACCGCCAGTAATGATCGGGAGGAACGGCCGGGAGAATAGGGGTATGCCGTCCGCCCTACCTGATGGTGACGCCGCGCCGCTCGACGGTGCGCTGCCGCCCGCCGCTCTCGCGCGGCTCGGCCGGCAGCCGTTCGGGATCTACGTGCACGTGCCGTTCTGCACGACCAGGTGCGGGTACTGCGACTTCAACACCTACACCGCGACCGAGCTCGGCCCGGGCGTGAGCCGGGACAGCTACCCGCAGACCGTCATCAACGAACTGCGGTTGGCCCGCCGGGTGCTGGCCGAATCCGACCGCGACCCGGCACTACCACCGGTGAGCACGGTGTTCTTCGGCGGCGGCACCCCGACCCTGCTCCCGGCTGCCGAGCTGGTCGCGATCCTGCGGGCGATCGACACCGAGTTCGGCCTTGCCCCGGACGCCGAGATCACAACCGAGGCCAATCCGGAGTCGGTCGACCCCGGCTACCTCGACCAGCTCAGGGCCGGCGGCTTCACCCGGCTCTCGTTCGGGATGCAGAGCGCGGTACCGCACGTGCTGCAGACCCTGGATCGGGTGCACTCGCCCGGCCGGCCGGCACAGTGCGTGCGCTGGGCCCGCGAAGCCGGGTTCGAGCACGTGAGTCTCGACCTGATCTACGGCACGCCGGGGGAGACCGATGCCGACTGGCGGGAGTCGGTCACCGCCGCGCTGGCAGCCGAGCCCGATCACATCTCGGCCTACTCGCTGATCGTGGAGGACGGCACCCGGCTGGCCACCCGGATCCGCCGGGGTGAGCTGGCCGCTCCGGACGACGACGTGCTCGCCGATCGCTACCTGCTCGCCGACGAGTGGCTGGGCCGCGCCGGGTTCGGCTGGTACGAGGTGTCCAACTGGGCCACCTCGGCCGCGGCCCGGTGCCGGCACAACCTGCTGTATTGGACCGGCGGCGACTGGTGGGGTGCCGGGCCGGGCGCGCATTCGCACGTCGGCGGCACCCGCTGGTGGAACGTCAAGCACCCGGCCGCCTACACCCAACGGCTGGCCGCCGGACACAGCCCGGCGCAGGCCCGCGAGATCCTCGACACGCGGTCCAGGCGGGTGGAGCGGATCCTGCTCGGAGTCCGGCTCGCGGATGGGCATCCGCTGGACGATCTGGCCGAGTCGGGTCGGGCCGCGGCCAAGCGGGCGGTCGGCTCCGGGCTGCTGACCGAGGACGGATACCGGGCCGGCCGGGCCGTGCTGACCCGGCGCGGCCGGCTGCTCGCGGACGCGGTGGTGCGGGAGCTCACCGACTAGCGAGACCATGATCACACCGGCCGAGGGGTTGGCCCAGGGTTGGCCGCGAGCTGGCCGGGGTCGGCCGGAGGGTGGTGGCCTCGAGCTGGCCCGGAGCTGGCCGGGGGTTGGCCCGGAGCCGGCCGGGGGTTGGCCGGACCCGCCCGTCTCGCCCAGAATGATCAAAACCCGGTAACTCCGGACCGGGCGCTGACACCCGTACACTGGCACTCGAACCAACCGAGTGCCAGCGTAGGAGTTGGCGCGGTCGACGCGGTCCCGGATGGAGGTGCGCCATGCTCGACGATCGGAAGCTCGAGGTGCTGCGCGCCATCGTCCAGGACTACGTCTCCACCCAGGAGCCGGTCGGCTCGAAGGCGCTGGTCGAGCGGCACGACCTGGGGGTTTCCCCGGCGACGATCCGCAACGACATGGCGGTGCTGGAGGAGGAGGGCTACATCGCCCAGCCGCACACCAGTGCCGGCCGGGTGCCCACCGACAAGGGTTACCGCCTGTTCGTCGACCGGCTGTCCACGATCAAGCCGATGACGGTGGCCGAGCGGCGCGCGATCCAGCAGTTCCTGGACGGCGCCGTCGATCTCGACGACGTGATCCATCGCACCGTGCGGCTGCTGGCCCAGCTCACCCGTCAGGTCGCGGTGGTCCAGTATCCGTCGCTGGCGAAGACCACATTGCGGCACGTCGAGCTGCTCACCGTGGCACCGCATCGGATCATGATCGTGCTGATCACAGACACCGGGCGGGTGGAACAGCGGATCCTGGAGAGCCCGGCCAACATCGACGAAGCGACCCTGGCCGACCTGCGGGCCAGGATCAACGCGATGGTGACCGGCCGGCGCTACTCCGAGATCGGTCTGGCGCTGGCCGACCTCCCGCTCGGCTTCGACCCGGACGATCGTGGGATGGTGCGGGCCGTCATGGCGGTCATGCTCGAGACACTGGTAGACACCGGGGAGGAGCGCGTGGTCCTCGGCGGTACGGCAAACTTGACCGGGTTCGGCGCCGATTTCCCGTACTCTGTCCGTCCGCTGCTCGAGGCACTCGAGGAGCAGGTCGTCCTCATGCGGTTGCTCGGCGAGGTCGGAGGCGACGTGGTGACAGTTCGGATCGGTCACGAGAACCCGCACGAGGGGCTGGTCGCCGCATCGGTGGTCGCCTCCAGCTATTCAGTGGGTGACCAGGCAGTCGCGCGGCTCGGCGTGGTCGGACCGACCCGGATGGACTATCCGGGCACAATCGGCGCGGTGCGCGCCGTGGCGCGGTACGTCGGACAAATCCTGGCGGGCTCCTAGGACATGGCTACGGTGGGCGGCATTCGGTGAGCAAGGACTACTACGCGATCCTCGGCGTCAAACGTGACGCGACCCAGGAAGAGATCAAGAAGGCCTACCGCAAGCTTGCTCGGGAGCTGCACCCCGACGTCAACCCGGACGAGACCACCCAGGAGCGGTTCAAGGAGGTCACGGCCGCCTACGAGGTGCTGTCCGACACCAAGAAGCGGCAGATGTACGACCTTGGCAGCGACCCGCTGGCCTCCGGAGGCGGCTTCGGCGCCGGGTTCGGCTTCACCGACATCATGGACGCGTTCTTCGGCGCGGCCACCCAGCGTGGGCCGCGCAGCCGGGCCAGGCGCGGCCAGGATGCGCTGATCCGGCTGGACGTCGAGCTGTCCGAGGCGGCGTTCGGCACCAGCCGGGAGATCCAGGTGGACACCGCGGTGGTCTGCCCGAGCTGCGCCGGCTCCGGCGCGGCCGCCGGCACCCACCCTGCCACCTGCGAGATGTGCTCGGGCCGGGGCGAGATCAGCCAGGTGCAGCGGTCGTTCCTCGGTCAGGTCATGACCTCTCGGCCGTGCCCGATGTGCCAGGGCTACGGCACCGTCATTCCTTCACCGTGCACCGAATGCGCCGGCGACGGCCGGATCCGGGTCCGCCGGACCCTGAAGGTCAAGATCCCGGCCGGGGTAGACACCGGCACCCGGATCCAGCTCGCCGGCGAGGCCGAGATCGGCCCGGGCGGTGGTCCGGCCGGCGACCTCTACGTCGAGATCATCGAGCTGCCGCACCCGGTGTTCCAGCGCCGCGGGGACGACCTGCACTGCACCGTCACGCTGCCGATGACCGCCGCGGCGTTGGGCGCGAGCATCGAGCTGGAGACGCTGGACAGCGCCGAGCGGATCGATATCCGGCCCGGCACTCAGTCTGGCCAGACCATCACGCTGTACGGCAAGGGCGTTCCGCATCTGCGTGGGGTCGGCCGCGGCGATCTGACCGTGCACATCGACATACAGACCCCCACCAAGCTGGACGAACGGCAACAGGAGCTCATGCGCGAGCTGGCCACGCTGCGCGGCGAGGAACGGCCGGCCGGTCAGTTCGCGCCGGGCCAGCAGGGGCTGTTTTCCCGGCTTCGAGATGCCTTCAACGCCCGCTGAGCGGGCAGGCTAGGACCCGTGACTGTCCCGGTGTTCCTGGTCGGACGGAGCCGGCTGCTCGATGCGGACCGGATCGTGCTCGACGGCCCGGAAGGCCGGCATGCGGCGACCGTGCGCCGGTTGCGGGTGGGCGAGCGGGTCGATCTGACCGACGGCGCGGGTCTGGTCGCGGAATGCGTGGTGCTGCAGGTCCGGCGCGACGAGCTGGAGCTCGACGTGCTGCGGTTCCGGGAGTTCGCGCCGGCCCAGCCGCGTCTGGTGGTGGTCCAGGCGCTGCCCAAGGGCGACCGCGGTGAATACGCGGTGGAGCTGCTGACCGAGATCGGGGTCGACGTCATCGTGCCCTGGGCGGCAGCCCGATGCGTGACCGTATGGCGGGCCGAGCGCGGCGCGAAGGCGCTGGCCCGTTGGCGGTCGACCGTCAGGGAAGCGGCCAAGCAGTCCCGCCGGGCCTGGCTTCCGGAAGTCACCGATCTGGCCACGACCGAGCAGGTGAGCCGGCTGCTGCGGGCCGCGACCCTGGGCGTAGTGCTGCACGAGCGGGCCGCGCGCCCGATCGGCGCGCTGCGACCGCTGCCCGAGACCGGCGAGCTCGTCCTCGTGGTCGGGCCCGAGGGCGGCATCACCGACGAGGAGCTCGGCGAGTTCACCGGGACCGGCGCGCAACCGTGCCGGCTCGGGCCGACCGTGCTGCGTACCTCGACCGCCGGGCTGGCCGCCGCGTCCGCGCTGCTCGCCGGCACCCGCCGCTGGGCCTAGCCGGCCACCGCTGGGCCTAGCCGGCGGGCTCACTCGTCCGGCCGGTACCGGTCACCGGGATGGCCCAGGTGACCGCTACCGCCCCGCCTCGTTATCCCGGCGAGTGGATACCGCGGAAGGGCGAGCATCCGAAATATGACCGGCTATCGGGGCAGCAGCAGCGGGCGATGGTTCCTCGGCCGCCGCGACGAGGTCGCCGACCTGCGCGAGGCGGCCGTCGGCTATGTCCGGCGCGGCTGGCCGGTGGCGCTGGGCACCTGGCTGGTCGAAAGCAGCGCGGACGGCCGGATCCTGCGCCGGGCCAGGCACGCGGCCAGGCCGGACGCGGAATGCTCGTGCGCGCAGCCCGGCTGTCAGCGACCCGGCGCGCATCCGGCCGCGTTGCGCGGCATCGGACCGGTGTCCACCGACCCGGTGGTGGTGTCCTACTGGTGGACCAAGCACCGCGACGCCTGCATCATCCTGCCCACCGGACGCTGCTTCGACGTCTTCGATGTCCCGATCCAGGCGGGTTGGGACGCGCTTGCGCGGTTCGACAAGGCCGGCGTGCCGGTCGGCCCGGTGGCCAGCGTGGAGGGCCGCTACCTGTTCTTCACCACGATCTCGTGCCGGGAGAGCGACGACCCGCTCGGCCGGTTCTGGCGCGGACTGCGCTGGCACGCCTACGGCAGCTGGGTGCCTGGGGTGCCCTCGCTGGCCGATTCCCGCTGGGTCAGGGAGCCGTTCCGCCCGCTACCCGACCCGACCCAACTGCTCGGCACCCTGCTGGACGCGTGCTCGACCGTGCACACAACCTGGCAGCTGCCGGCTCAGCGACCTGCGACGGTGATTGCCGGGCGCTGTTTCGGGAGCCGTGGTTCTCACCACGGTGGGAGGGGAGCGGATCGCCGCTTCGGCCGCTCGCGAGCGGCGCGGCGATCCGCCAACCCGTGGCAGACCCAAGGCTCTCCGCACGGACGTGGGTGGTGGTGCACCACAGGTGGGCGCACCACCGCCCACGCCGTGGGGATCGCGGGTGGGCTCCGGCGATCGCCGGAGCGACGCCGGGTGGGGCGGGTTCTGGTTGGTCCGGGCTAGCCGATCGTGACCGTCTTGGAGTCGACGAACAGCGGCTCGCCGTTCTCGGCCGACGACTCGAATGCCTCGATGACGTACCGGCCTGCCGGCAGGGTCAGCCGCACCGTCCACTCGCCTCGCAACCCGGTGCCGGAGCTGGCCTGCACGGTGCCCTGGTCGACCACCGTGGTGCCGTCGCGGACCAGGTAGGACACGGTCGCCTCGAACACGTTCGCGGTGCCGTAGACGGCGAACGACCGGCCGACCTGCGCCCCCTCGTACGGATCGATGATCCAGACCGGCGCGACCACCTCCGCCTCGGCGGCCCGGGTCAGCGGTTGCGCGCCGATCGGCTGGCCGAACAGCGTGGTCGACTCCTGCCCGTCGATGACCAGCCGCACGCTGTGCACCGAGCGGTCTGCCGCGGTCACCGTGTAGACCAGGTGCTGGGCCGCGATCGCGGCCGTATCCGGATCGGCACGGTGCCTGGCTACCTCGTCGGAGAACGTGATGACGGCGGTGTCACCGCTGCGGGTGAGCCCGGTCACCGTGGCGCCGGCCGGCCACACGCTCAGGTAGTCCGGGTCCAGCGGCGGCAGCGTCAGCATCGCCTGCACCGCGGCCGCCGCCGGGTCGCTACCGCCTTCGGTCTGCACCCGGCGGAACTCGCGGTAGAGGTAGCGCCGATCGCCCGGCTGCGGATCGCGGCCCACGTAGTACACCGGCAGGACGGTCGGTTCGGTCACCGCGGTCGGGCTGCCGTCCTCGGCGGGCACGGTCACCGTGGCAGTCGGGCTCGGAGGTTCGGCCGACGAGGTTTCACTGGGTGCGACGGTCGGGCCACCGGTGGGCGGCACACCCGAGGTGTTGGCGCCGTCCGTCCCGCCAAAAACGCCGAGCGCGGTGCCGACCAGCAGACCAACAGCCGCGGCCGCCAAGACCGCAAGAAACACGGGCTGGCGGAGCAGCCCGGCGGCGCCGCTGCGGTGCCGCGGCTGACCCGGCGGCGGTGCGGTGGCCCGTGGGTAATGCTGCTGGTCATCGCCGGCCATCTCGGCCTCCTCGTGCTTTTGCGTGGTCTCCTGGGTGAGGGACGCGCGCACATCCTCGCCGGTTCCGTCCCGGCTCGCCACTACGATCGCTGGTCTGGGCCGGGATGTGACGAGCGCAGACTCGTCGATGATGACTCGCAGGAGGTGCCGACGTGGCCAGTCAGCCGGATTGCCTGTTTTGCAAGCTCGTCGCGGGTGACATCCCGGCCACCATGGTGCGGGAGACCGAGCAGACCGTGGCGTTCCGCGACATCAACCCGCAGGCGCCGACCCACGTCCTGGTCGTGCCGCGGGAGCACTACCCGGACGTGGCCGCCCTCGCGGCCGCTGACGCCGAGCTCACGGCTACCGTGCTCTCCGAGGCCGCCGCGGTCGCCGATGCCGAAGGCACCGCCGAGCGCGGCTACCGGATCGTGTTCAACACCGGCGCGGGGGCCGGACAGACCGTGTTCCACGTGCATGCGCACGTGCTTGGTGGAAGGGGACTCGGGTGGCCGCCGGGCTGAGCTCATCCGAACTGCCGGCATCGGTGTCCGCCGCGGCGCGGCGCACGGTCGCGGCCAAGCAGGTCGACTGGCGGTCTCCGTCGGTGGCGGCGGCGGTGGTCAGAGACGGTCGGCGGGTGTTCTTCCACGGCCTGGGCTCGGTGGCTCCGGCGGCCGGGCAGGTCGCGCCGACCCGGGCCGTGCGGATCGGCACGGGGCCGATCGAGACGGGGCCGATCGAGACGGGGCCGATCGAGACGGGGCCGATCGGGAACGGGCCGACCGAGGACACCCAGTACCGGATCGGTTCGATCACCAAGACGTTCACTGCGGTGCTGGTGTTGCAGTGCCGGGACGAGGGTCTGCTCGCGCTGGATGACGAGCTGGGCAAGTATCTGCCCGAGACCCGGCATGGTGCACTGACCGTGCGGCGCATGCTCAGCCATCTGTCCGGGCTGCAGCGCGAGCCCACCGGTGACATCTGGGAGCGGGGCAGCGGCCCGGATCTACCGACGCTGCTGAGCGGTCTCGAGCAGGCCGAGGGAGTGCTGCCACCGGGCCGGCGCTGGCACTACTCCAACCTCGCCTTCGCGTTGCTCGGTGAGGTCGTCGCCCGGCTGCGCGGGCAACCCTGGGAGCAGGCGCTGGCCGCGCGGATCCTCGCCCCGCTCGGGATGCGGCGCACCACGGTCGAGCCGACCGAGCCCAGAGCCAGGGGCTACTTCGTCGATCCGTACGCGGACCGGGTGCATCCCGAGCCACTGTTTCCCGGCAACGCGTTCGCGCCCGCCGGCGAGCTCTGGTGCACCACCGCCGACCTCGGCCGGTGGGCCGCGTTCATCGCCGATCCGGTGGCCGAGGTGCTCGATCCGGACACGCTCGAGGAGATGTGCCACCCGCAGGTCATGCACGATCTGGACGGCTGGAAGTTGGCCTGGGGGCTGGGCCTCATGCTGCATCGCCGCGGCGACCGGGTGCTGGTCGGACACGACGGCGCGATGCCGGGATTCCTCGCCGGGCTGGCCGTGCGCCGCCCGGAGAAGGTCGGCGCGGTGGTGTTCGCGAACTCCTCGGCCGGACCCGCGCCCGGTGAGCTGGCCATCGACCTGGCCCTCGCAGTGGTGGACGGCGATCCGGCCGAGCCTGAGCCGTGGCGAGTCGGCCCGGGCGTGCCGGCCGAGCTGGAGCCGCTGCTCGGCTCGTGGTGGTCGGAGGGAAGCGAGTTCGTGTTCTCGGCCAGGGACGGCAAGCTCGAGGCGCGCCGCTGCGACCTGCCCAAGACGCTGGCTCCGGCCGCGTTCGAGCCGGTCGAGGCCGACCTGTACCGAACTGTCAGCGGTCGCGAACACGGCGAACTGCTCCGAGTGGTGCGGGATGCCGAGTCCGGCTCGGTGATCAAGCTGTACTGGGCCACGTACCCGTTCACCCGGGATCCGCAGACCTTCGGGCCGGCCTAGGTCGTTTCGGCGCCGCTGTCGACTATTCGCCAGATCGTCGGAATGCCTGGAAATTATGGGGATTTGAACCGGACGAGTTTCGCGATTCCGCTACGCAATGCCACGGTCCCGACTAGTGTCAAATCGTTCCCTAACCACGTGACGCGTTCGCTGTCCCGGTCGCGAGGTGGTGAGTCTCCTGGACGCCCGGCTGATCCGGGAAAGCTTCGCGGCGGTGTCCGCCTACGGTGACCGATTCACCGCGTACTTCTATGCGGTTCTGTTCGTCGAGAACCCGGGCGTGCGCGGAATGTTCCCGTTGGCCATGGATATGCAGCGCGACCGGCTGGTGTCCGCGCTGCTGACCATCAGTCAGCACATCGACCGCCCCGAGATGCTGGTGTCCTATCTCGAGCAGCTCGCGGTCGACCATCGCAAGTTCGACGTTCGGCCGGAGCACTTCGACGCGGTCGGCCGGGCATTGATTGCGGCGCTGGCCCGGTTCGCCGGCAACGCCTGGACTCCCGAGGTCGAGCAGTCCTGGGTGCAGGCCTACTCGTTCCTGGTCAGGACGATGATCCAGGCCGGCGAGCGGGCGGCCGGCATGCCGGCCTGGTGGCGGGCCGAGGTCGTCTCGCACGAGCGGCGCACCAACGAGATCGCCGTGATCACCGTCCGCACCGACCAGGAGTTCCCGTACCGGCCGGGCCAGTACGTTTACGTCGAGACACCGTGGTTCCCGCGGGTGTGGCGGCAATACTCGATGGCCAACGCACCGCGCAACGACGGGCTGATCGAGTTCCACGTGAAGTCGGTCAACGTCGGCTGGGTGAGCAGCGCGCTGGTCCGCAAGGCCGCGGTCGGCGACATCCTGCGGCTCGGCCCGGCCATCGGCACCATGGTGCTCGACCCGAAATCGGATCGCGATGTGCTGTGCGTGGCCGGCGGCACCGGGCTCGCCCCGATCAAGGCCATCGTCCAGGACTTGGCCAGTTGGAACCGGTCCCGGTCGGTGTACCTGTTCTTCGGCGCCCGGCATCAGC
>JAKEEW010000389.1 GCA_022616375.1 Sporichthyaceae bacterium | reverse complement strand
TGACAAAGAACGGGTTGCCCGCGGTCACCGTGTATACCCGATCGGGGTCGGCCGTGGTCCCGGCGCTCAGTTGTCGCACCGCCTCGCGGGAGAGCCGCGTCAACGGTAGGTAGTGCACGCGTTGCGCGGTCGCGCTCTGACCGAGCAGGTGCTGGAGCGGATGGTCCCGGGTCAGCTCATCATCCCGATAGGTGAGTACGAGCACGGCCGGCAGCTCGGTGATGCGACGCACCACATAGCGCAGTGCGTCCAGTGTTGCCTCATCGGCCCAGTGCACATCCTCGACCACCAGCACGGTCGGCTGCCCAGGCCGGTCCAGCTCGGCGCGCAACGCCGCCAACACCCGGTCCCGGTCGCTGCCTTCCTGCACCGCCTGGGTGAGCTCCGGGCCGACCACCCCCGCCAGGTCACGAAACGGCCCGAGGGTGCGTGGCGTGGCCAGATCGTCGCAGTATCCGACCAGCAGCCGACCCAGGGCCGGCAGGTGGGCGCGCAGTGACTTCACGAGAGTCGACTTACCAATGCCGGCCTCGCCGAAGACCAGAGCCACCGAGCCGTCACTAGCTGCCGCCGCCCGGGCGGCACCGGCGAGCGTCGCACACTCGCGCTCACGCTCCAGGATGTGTTGGCCCACACCGCGATCGTGGCACAGCACCCGGACTCACGCCACACCACCCCAGGCGGGCGCTGGTGCTGCCCGCTCACCCGTACCCGGACACGGGTCCTCAGCCGACCCGGCGCGCCAGCTGTGGGATCCGACAAAGCCATGCTGGCGCAGGGGGCAACGCCAACCGGCCGCGGCCAGCGGCGGCGGTGTCTCGAGACGCGGTCCCGTCGCGGCGCAGGTGAGCAGTGCCGCGACGAGCGCAGCCGTCTCCTCGGGACTCGGGTTGCCCATCTCTACTCGAATGTATGGCTGCGCCACGATGTCGGCCATGGGCTGCTCCGGTCACTGGGGTGGGTTGCCGTGTTTCCGGTTGGGGACGTCGGCGTGTTTGGCGTGGAGCATGGCCAGCGCCTTGATCAGCACGGTGCGGGTGTCTCGTGGGTCGATGATGTCGTCGATGAGGCCGCGCTCGGCGGCGTAGTAGGGGTGCATGAGCGCGGTGCGGTACTCCTTGATCTTCTGCTGGCGGGTGGCATCGGGGTCGTCGGCCGCGGCGATCTCGCGGCGGAAGATGACGCTGGCGGCGCCCTCGGCCCCCATCACGGCGATCTCGTTGGCCGGCCAGGCAAACGCGAGGTCGGCGCCGATGGAGCGCGAGTCCATGACGATGTAGGCGCCGCCGTAGGCCTTGCGCAGCACCAGCGAGATGCGGGGCACGGTGGCGTTGCAGTAGGCGTAGAGCAGCTTGGCGCCGTGGCGGATGATCCCGTCGTGCTCCTGGTCGATGCCGGGGAGAAAGCCGGGAACGTCGACCAGCGTGACCAGTGGGATGTTGAACCCGTCGCAGACCTGCACGAACCGAGCGGCCTTGTCGCTGGCGTTGATGTCCAGGGCGCCGGCCCTGGACGCGGGCTGGTTGGCCACGATGCCGACCACCCGC
>JAKEEW010000388.1 GCA_022616375.1 Sporichthyaceae bacterium | reverse complement strand
GGTCGAGCTGAGCAGCATCAGGTCGGTTATCCCCGACACCACCCACACCGACGCACCGTCGTAGGTCACGGTCGTGGTGCGGGTCCCCTCCTGCGACCGGACAAACGAGTGCGGCCCCACGTGCCGCCAGCCATGCTCGGCCAGGCTCACCCGGGCCCGGGTGATCGAGGGCTGCGAGTCGACGAAGTGGCGTGCCAGGCGCAGCCCGAACTCCTCCACCGCGCCGACACCGGAGCGGGCAAACGCAAACACGGTGTTCTTCTGGGTATCGGTGGGCAGCACGGCGCTGTTGTCCCCGCTGAGGTGGGTCGCGGCCAGGTCGCCGGCCAGCGCCACGCTCACGGTCAGGTCGGTCAGCTCATGCTCATCGGTGGACCGGCTCACCCGTACCATATGGGTCTGTGACTTGCCGTAGTTGTTGGGTCCCAGCACAACCGACATGTCAGCTCCCACGGTAGGTGGAGTATCCGTAGCGGGTCAGCAGCAGCGGCACGTGATGGTGGCGTGCCGGCTCGGTGACGACGAATACTACACTCACCTCGGGAAAGAAGGGCGAGCGCGCCGCCGTGTCGAAGATCAGCCGGTACGACCCGGCCCGCCACGCCGCCTCGGGAAACCAGTCCCGCAGCCGGCCGTCGGCGTCGGTCACCCCGGCGGCGACGGGCACCCACCGCTGCTCGTCGCGGCGCTCCAGGGTGACCGGCACGCCCGCGGCGGGCTCCCCCAACCCGGTGTCCAACACATGGGTCGACAGCGTCACGCGGCCCCCTCGGACATGGTGTCGAGCAGCCGGTCCAGCCGCAGTGCCACGATGCGACCCAGCTCGATGCGCACCACGCCCTGCTCCGTCACCTCGTCATGGGTCAGCCGCGCCCGCGCCGCGGTGAGCATCTCGGTGTCGCTGCGGCCGGTGGCGCAGATGAGAAAGACATGGCCAAACCGCTGCTCGTACGCGAGATTGGCCGCCGCGAGGGCTCGGCGCACCTCGCCGGAGGCATCGAGGGCGGCCGACTGCTCGTGCCGGGACCACCCCGCCTCGCGGGTCTCGCCGGTCGCCCGCTCACCGATGCGCGGATGGGCGGCCAGCGCCTGGAGCACCC
>JAKEEW010000387.1 GCA_022616375.1 Sporichthyaceae bacterium | reverse complement strand
GGTCGAGCTGATCTATCAGCAACGGCTGGGAGCACGAGCGCTGTGGACGGTTTCGGCGTTCAACTATCGGGTGAGTGGGCTGATCGACCCAACGCCGGTCGATTCCAGCTCCATGATCCAGTTCCGCAACGTAAGCGACGCGGTCGCCTCCGGGCTCGAGTTCGGACTCGACCTCCGGCTGGGGCACCAGGTCACTGGCTACGTCAACTACACCTACCAGCGGGCGCTCGACGAAGCCACCCGCGAGCGGCTCACCAACTCGCCGGACCATTTGGCCAAAGCGGGGATCGGCCTGTCGTTGGCACCGGGCGTCCGGGTCGCGGCCGAATCACGCTATGCATCGGGTCGGCGTACGGTCCAGAACACCACCACCGATCCGTTCGGGGTGGTGAATCTCAACCGCTCGTTCGCTCCGCGGCTGTCCACCAGCTCGACCATGGGCCGGGGCCTCAGCCGGCTCGACCTCGCGGTCAAGGTGAGCAACCTGTTCGATGCCGGCTACGCCACGCCGGGAGGGCTGGAACACCGGCAGTCCGCCATCGTCCAGGACGGCAGGAATCTCCTCGCCGAGCTGCGGTTTCGTTTCTGACGTGGTCCGCCCCGACTGGTACTGGCCGTCGGCCAGGAGCCGAGCGTACCGGACCCTGGCCGTTGCCCTCCTGGCCGTGGGCCTGCTCGCCGTTGGTGCCCGGCTGCTGGCGGGACAGGAGGTGGCCGTTCCGGTCCAGGTGCAGGTGCCGCTGCTGCTCAAGATCCTTCCCTTCGACCGCAACCTCCAGGTGCGGAGCGGTGGTCGGGTCGTGGTGGGGATCCTGTATCAGGGCCGGTACCGGATCTCAGCCGGGATCGCCGACGAGGTCCACCGGGCCATCGCCGAGCTGCCCGCGACCGCGACCGGCGGTCTGTCACCCCGATCCGTGCTGATCGACCTGGATATCACGCCCGATCTCGGTCCGGCGCTCCGGCGACTCGAAGTGAACGTGCTCTATGTGAGCCCGCTCCGCGCCGTGGACCTGGCCACCGTGGCGGCGGTCACTCGCACCGGACAGATCACCAGCTTGACCGGGGTGCCCCGGTACGTTGAGATCGGACTCGCGGTGGGACTCGACATGAAAGGTGAGCGACCCCAGATCGTGGTGAACCTGGGCGCCTCGCGAGCCGAAGGCGCCGACTTTTCGGCTCAGCTGCTCAAGCTGGCCCGGGTGGTGGACCGCGCCGGAGACCAACCGTGATC
>JAKEEW010000386.1 GCA_022616375.1 Sporichthyaceae bacterium | reverse complement strand
GCTCCTTGGTCCCGACGATGCCGGTGTCGAGGTGGCCATGTGACCGGCCGCGGACGTCGGCGGCCAGGTTGGCGGCGACGGCCTGGCGCCGGTCAGGGGGAACCAGGCCGAAGGTGAGCGCGATCGCGTTGGAGGTCTGCCGGTAGCCGGCCGCTGTCGGTGTCGCGAAGGTGTTGGTCCGCGGGTCGAAGAAGCGCCGGACAAAGGCCGCGCGGACATGGTCGCGCAAGCGCGCGTACCTGGCGGCGTCGGCGGGTTGGCCCAGGGCCTCGGCGGTATCGGCGAGGATCCTGGCGGCCAGGTAGTAGTAGGCGGTGGCGGTGAGCTTCGCCTTTTCCGGCGGCCGGGTGTAGCCGGGCGCGTTCCAGTCGCCGATGAAGCTGTCGGCGATGCCGGACGGCCAGGTGCGGGCCTCCAGGTCGACATAGGCCTTCATGGCGTCGTAGCTGTCGCCCAGCACCCGTGTATCGCCATACCACACGTAGAGGAGCCAGGGAAGGATCACCGACTGGCTGGCCCACTCCTGCGCGTCGCGATAGCCGTAGCCCGCGCTCGGCGCCAGCACCGGGACCAGCCCGCTCGGCGCCTGCGCGTCCCGCATGTCCGCGACCCACTTGGTCAGGAAACGGGCCGCGTCGAAGTTCAGCATGGCCGTCTCCGCGAGCAGGCCGATGTCGCCGAGCCAGCCGTTCTTCTCATAGACGGGCGTGTCGGTGGGGATGCCGTGCAGGTTGCCGGCCAAGGCCACCAGGGTGGCCTGGTGGATGCGGTTGAGCAGGCCGTCTGAGGTCACCAGGTCCCCGGTCGCGGCAAGCGACGAGCGGACCACTCTGCCCTCCACCTCGGAGCGGGCCGGCGCGACCGGCAGCCCCCGCAGCTCGACGTACTGGAAGCCCTTGTAGGAGAACCGCGGCTCCCA
The DNA here is from genome assembly GCA_022616375.1 of Sporichthyaceae bacterium. Taxonomy (GTDB): domain Bacteria; phylum Actinomycetota; class Actinomycetes; order JAKEEW01; family JAKEEW01; genus JAKEEW01. The sequence continues at coordinate 931 of JAKEEW010000386.1, read as the reverse complement.
GACCTCCTCGCCGGTACCGGCGAGGACGTAGGTGTCGGTCTGGATGGGCGCGGCGATGATGGACTGGTCGTTGTCGACCGTGCCGTCGGCACCCAGGCGCTCCCCGTAGCGGATCGTCACCCGGGTCCCCGCCCGGCCCGTCACGTGCAGGCGCACCCAGCCCGCCACCGTGCGGCCCATGTCGGCGACGTACACACCGGGCTTCGGGGTGGTGACCGACACGGGCGCGAACGTCTCCACGACGCGCATCGGCTCCACCGCCTGGGCCTGCAGCCGGCCAGCCGGGGCGGGCAGCACCTCGGCAGGTGTCCAGCCAGCGGCACGGTAGCCAGGACGGTCCCAGCCGTTGCGGGCGTAGCGTGCGTCGTAGACCTCGCCGGCATAGGTCGAGTCGGACCGCGTCGGTCCCGAGCTTGTCATCCAGGAGCCATCGGTGGTGATCGCGCCGCGGGTGCCGTCGGCGAACCAGATCGCGATGCGCAGCAACGCCCGTGGGTCGCCGCGCCACGGTGCCGTGTGGAAGTTCCACACATTGGGGGTGGTGAGGGCGTACCGGCCCCGGCCGAGCGCGATGCCGACCGCATTCCTGCCGGGCTTGAGCAGCGAGGTGACGTCGAAGGTGGAGTACAGCACCCGCCGTCGATAGTCGGTGAAGGCCGGGTCGAGCACCCGGTTGCCAACCCGGCGGCCATTCAGGTACAGCTCATAGTTCCCGAGGCCGACCACGTAGGCGCGGGCGCGTGCGACCCGCGCGGGCAGCACGACCTCCTTGCGCAGCAGCGGGTCGGGGCCGCGCGCGCCGATGCGGGCACCCACCCAGCTCGCCTGCCAGTCAGCCGGCCGCATGATCGCCGTCTCCCACCAGGCCGGGGCGCTCCATGCCGATGGCCTGCCGCCGCCGTCCCACACTCGGACCCGCCAGAACGCCTGG
>JAKEEW010000385.1 GCA_022616375.1 Sporichthyaceae bacterium | reverse complement strand
GGCACCTGCGCTGATCCCAACCGGCTGCGCCGGGCGCAGATCGTGGCCGCGTCGGCCCTGACCCACATCGACCAGGCCAAGCAGACGCTGCGGACCGCGGCCGGGCTGGCGCTGCCGACCGAAGTTCGCCGGGCCCGCACGGTGCTGCGCAACGCCTGTGCCGTGGTGTCGGCGGCCTTCGAGGGCCTGGACTTTGACCTGATCTCCAACGAGGGCCACTACTCGCCGCGCTCCACCCGCGATGTGCTGGCCGCCACCCAGGATCCACAGCGAAACCTCTATCGATGGTGCCTGGACCGGCTGCTCGCACCGAGCGAGCTGGGCGGGGTGCAGGCCGTGGGCATCGACCTGTCGGCGGACAGCCAGCTTGTGGGCGCGCTCACCGTGGCCCGCTTCGTCGCCGAGCATCGACCCGGGCTGCCGGTGTTCGCCTATGGGGACTACGCCACCCGGCTCACCATGGCGTGGCAGGAAACCCATCCGTTTCTCGACCTGATCGGCGATGTGATCGGCTACGAGCCCGAGCAGGCGGTGGTGGCGCTCGCCGACGTGCTGCTCGACGGATCGACCCGCGTCGTGCCCGGTCGGGTCAGCGCGGCGGCTGGCCGGCTGCGTCGCTGGGCGCCCGAGCCGGTCGACCTCGACGCGCTGCCGCTGGCCGACTTCGACGGCCTGGCGCTGGACCGCTATCTGGGTCCGGGGCCGGTCTTTCCCAGCTACGCCTCCCGCGGCTGCCCATGGCGCTGCGAGTTCTGCTCCATCCCCGTGACCCACGCCCAGTTCCGCCGCCGCCGACCCGAGCGGGTGGCCGACGAGATCGCCGCCATCGTGGCGCGATGGGGCGGACAGTACGTCCTCTTCGTCGATGAGACCATGACCAGACCGAGCCTGCGCGGCGTGTCCGAGCAGCTGCTGGCTCGCGGGCTGGAGGTGTTCTGGGCCTGCGAGACCCGCTTCACCGGCACCCTGGACGAGCACCTGGTCGCCCAGCTGCACCGGTCCGGCTGCCGCCGGATCGAGTTCGGGCTGGAGTCCTACAACCAGCGGGTGCTGGACCTGATGCGCAAGGAGGTCACGATCGAGGAGATCGACCGTGATGTGGCGAGCTGCCTGCGCGGCGGCATCTCGGTGCATCTGTTCGGCATCGTGGGCTTTCCCGGCGAGACCGAGGTGGAGGCCCGGCGCACCCTCGACTTC
>JAKEEW010000384.1 GCA_022616375.1 Sporichthyaceae bacterium | reverse complement strand
TGCCCTGGCGGCCGGCTGATCGCCAGCGGAGTTCTGCCAAGCTGATCAGGTGAATCGCCACGTCTTCTGGTGTCCGATGCGGTGGAGCGACATGGACGCGTTCGGACACGTCAACAACGTCGAGTACCTGCGCTACTTGGAAGAGGCCCGGGTGGACATGCTGTTCACGCATGCCCAGCGCGGTGGCGGGGAACGGCTCGCGGACGGCGTGGTGGTCGCCCGGCACGAGATCGACTACAAGCGGCCGCTGGTGTTCCGGCCCGAGCCGGTCCGAATCGAGACCTGGGTCACCTTGATCCGGCACGCCTCGTTCGGGCTTGGCTATGAGGTGCGCGACGACGACGTGCTCTACGCCCGGGCGAGCAGCCTGCTCGTCCCGTACGACCGGGCCGAGCACCGGCCACGGCGACTCAGTCAGGAAGAGCGCGCCGCCCTGGCGGAGTATCTGGAACCTCCCCAGGGCTGACGGCGGTGCCGGCGATCGGCGTTACACATTGACCTCGGTCCCGCACCGGCCGCATCGGACCTTGTTCGGCGTCAGGTTGTACCAGCTGTGGTCCCCCCCACGCGGGCACCCTCGCTTGTCCGGATACTCGTAGTGCGGTTTCGGCCAGTCCTTGTCGTCTTTCTCGTCTTTCTTGCGGTCCTTCGATGGGGTCACGGGCCGCGCCTCCCCTCAGCTCAACCCTCCCACCTCAAACGCAGGCTGTCATCGAACGGTAGCGGAGAGTCGCCCTCTAGACGAGCGATCAGCGGGCGTTAGTTCCCGCTGATCGACACTGACGAGATCCGTTGCGCAATCGGGCTCAACGCCGTCCGCGCTGGTCAAACGCCGCTTCCAGCTTCACCAAAGCGTCGTCGAGTACAGCTGTCACAGTGGCGACATCGGCCGCGTCGATCGGTGCCCGATAGGCGATCTTGCGGGTCTGCTCGGTGAACCGCTGCAACTCGCGCTCGAGATCGCCGACCGGCCAGCTAGTCCCATCGGGCGCCTGGATGGGAACCGCAATGGGTGGCTCGGGCGGCGCTGGTGGCGCCGGCGCTGCTGGTGGCCCTGGCGGTTCGGCCGGGCCAGGCGAGGCGCCCGCGGCCGCCTCGGCAGACGGGCTCGGCGGTGGGGCGGGCGGCATCGACCAGTCCTGCCACCACTCCTGCCAGTCCCGCCGGCCACGCCGCCGTTCGTCCTTGAGCTGCCGGGCGCTTTGCTTGAGCTGGTCCCTGAGCTCGCGCAGCGATTCGCGGACCTCGCCGCGGATCTCGTCGGCCACCCCGAGGATGTTGTCGCGCAGTTCCTGCTCGAGCTCGGCGACCTCGGATTCGCGGCGGGCCAGCTCGGCCCGGCCGGCATCGGTCAATGCGTACACCTTGCGACCTCCTTCTCCGGCGGTCTGAGTGACCAGGCCTTCCTGTTCCAGCCGAGCGAGCCGGGGGTAGATGGTGCCGGCCGAGGGTGCATACATGCCCAGGGTCCGGTCTTCCATCAGCCGCATGACCTCGTATCCGTGCTTGGGTCCGTCGGCAAGCAGCTTGAGCAGGTAGAGCCGCAGCCGGCCGTGCCCGAACCAGGCGCTCATGCGGAGTCCTCGGCGTCGCGGCGCAGCAGCGTGATGCTGCCCGACACGGTGTCAGCGGCGAGCCGGCCGATCCCGGCGCCGAGCTGAGCGTCCAGTACCCGAACGCCAGGCAGCTGCCAGTTGGAACCGTTGGCCTCCGGCAGGTCGGCCCGCAGAGTCCCGGACATCGAGTGCAGCTTGACCCGTAGATCGGCCTCGTGCGGAACCCGTACGGTCAGCGATCCTGACGTGCTGTGCGCCCGGATCCGCTGCACCTTGGGGTTGGCCACGTCCACCAGGATTGAGCCGGACACGGTCTGGGCGTCGACCTCGTCACCGGTGAGATCGGCCAGGGTCAGGCTGCCGGAGATGACCTCGACCCGCAGATCCCCGTCCACCCCGGCGGCTTCGACCGAGCCGGAGACGTTGCGCACCGAGACTGTGCCGGCCAGCCCGGTCAGGGTGATCTCGCCGCTGACGTTCTGTACGTCGGCTCCGGCACGCAGGCCGGACAGCATCAGCGTGGAATTGACTGCACCGAGCTCGACACTGCAGTTGCGCGGAACCGCGAGCGAGATGTCCGCCTCGTGCCGGCGACCGAACTTGCGGATCCAGCGCAGCAGGCCGGCTTGATCCTCGATGTCGTCGTAGCCGATGAACAGGTCACCGTCGTTGCTCAGCTGCACCTGCACCGGACGGCCCCTGATCGCGGACACCTCGAGTCGCGGCTCGCTGTCGGTGCCGACGATGTTCACGGTTCCGGCAACCATGCGGGTTCGGACCGTCCGGACGCCCCCCAGTGCGATGGCCTGCGGTTCCTTGATCTCCCAGGT
>JAKEEW010000047.1 GCA_022616375.1 Sporichthyaceae bacterium | reverse complement strand
GCCGCGTAGGTCGCGATCACACCACCGGCGAGCACGGTCATCGGCGAGGACGCACCCACCGCAAAGAACCACAGCGATGGGGTGCCCCGACACGATCAGTCACACCATATTGCATGTTGGGTCGGTTGCAACCGCCTCGGTAACAGCTCGCGAATCGACCGTTACCCAGTGCGGATCGGGGCGAGCTGTCTGTCGGATTTCCCTTACGTATCAGTCGATTTCGCGGCCACCATAGGTGACCTGCGGATAGTCACTATTAGTAGGCATCGGCGGGCGCATTCCCCAGATCCCGGGGACCACCATCGCCAATCCGAATGCACAGCACACCGCCCAGAACCCGTCGCCGAGCGCGGTCCACAGCAACACCCCGACGATCGGTCCGATCGCATAGCCGAGCTGGAAGGTCGCGTGCGCACTGCCGAGGTAGCGGCCGACCGCGCCGGCCGGCGCAACCTTGGCCGGGTAGGCGAACACCGCCGGGGCGCCGATGGTCTCCCCGATCGCGGCAAGTGCGGTGCCGACAATCACAATGGCCAACCCACCGGGCAGCCCGAACGCACCCCGGCCCAGCACCAGGAACACCCACCCGGTGATGACCGCGATCCAGGCCGGCCAGTGCTGGGTGGTGCGGGTGACCCGCAGCTCCAGCGTGATGACGATCAGGGCGGAGACCGCCGACGCGGTGCCGTAGGCCCAGGTGGGATACCCGGCTGCCTTGAGCATCAGCGGCAGCACGGCGAAGAACTGCACATGCACCAGGCCGTTGGCCAGCATCAGCGCGAGATAGGCCAGATATCGCCGATCGGCAAGAATGTGCAGGTAGCCGGCCTTTTTCTGGTCTTTCTGGTCGGACTCCGCCGCCGCTGCGGCCTCGTCCTGCGGTTGAGCCTGGGCCGCTGCATCATTGGGCAGCAGGACCGCGGCGATCGCGCAGTACACCAGTGCGGTGGCCGCGTCGAACCAGAACACCAGGTCCCACGAGATCGTGCTCAGCCACGCCGCGACCAGCGGCCCGGCGACCATGCCGGTGTTGAGCGCGGTCCGGTACATCGCGAACACCATCACCTGGCGGGCCGGCGGGACCAGCCCGAACAGCAGCGCCGACACCGGTGGCCTGGCCGCCTGGGTCATCGCTCCGGACAGCGCCACCGCGACCACGATGGCCGCAAAGCTGTCCAGCGCGGTCACCGACAGGGTGGCCAGGCCGGCCGAGGCCATCGACAGCACGATCGTGCGCCGTGGGCCGAGCCGGTCGGACAGGCCGCCGCCGAACAGCACCCCGCTGATCGCACCGACCGAGTAGGCGCCTAGCGCAAGGCCGGCCTGGGCGTTGGAGAATCCGCGTTCGGTGAGGTAGAGCACCACGAAGAACTGCACGAACGCGCCGAACTGGTTGACGAAGACACCCAATAAGGCAAACCGCGCAGCTAACGGCGTCTCGCGCAGCGTTTGGAACACACCGGCGTGTCCGGCCTCGGTCCCAGCAGCTTCGCCGGTCAACGCATCGCCGCCTTCTCGAGATCCCCCGATTGTCATCCCGGGATCGGTACCGGCCGGCGGGTTCGGACAGCGGATGTCCAGGGGAGTAAGGGCGGCATTCCGAGCCCCGACCGTGGCCGGAATTATCCGATGTTTGCCTCATTAAATGACACGAGAGCGTGAGCGGGCAAACACCTTCCGTAATCCCGCAGGCCAGGCGCGACCTGGTCAGTCCGCCTTGATCTGCGCCAACGTGCCCGGCACGTCGATGGTGACCCCGGTCTCCCGTTCGGACACCGCCCACAGTGTCTCGATCGCGGCCCGCTCGCCCCGGCGGGGCAGCATCGGCCGGCGCACCGGTGGGCCGAAGTTGACATACCGCGGCGCGTAGAGCTGGCCGCCGCGAGCGCCCGGATCGGTCGCCGCGCGCAGCTGCGGCAGCGCCCCAGCGGCGGCCGACATGCCGGTCCGAGTCGCGAGCAGGTGCCAGAGCCGCTGGCTGGCCCCGCCTTCGGTGGCCCGCACACTGTGTGCCTGCAGGTCGGTGTTGGACAGCCCGGGATGCGCGACCAGGCAGCTCGCGGCCGCGGCCGCGGCCGCCAGGCGCTGCTGCAGCCCGAGCGTGAAGTGCACGTTCGCGAGCTTGGACTGCCCGTAGGCCCGCCATGGCGTGTACCGGCCGTGCAGGTGCGGATTGTCCGGATCGATCGGCCGGCCGGTGTGCCTGGCCGTGCTGGTGACGTTGACCACCCGAGCCGCCGGGGCACGCAGCAAAGCCGGTAGCAGCAGACCGGTCAGCGCGAAGTGGCCGAGGTGGTTGATTCCGAACTGGGCCTCGAAGCCGTCTTCGGTGCGGCCCTCGGGGACGGCCATCACGCCGGCGTTGTTGACCAGCAGATCCAGCCGTGGATGCTCGGTGCCGACCTGGTCGGCGAACGTCCGGACCGAGGCGAGCGAGCCGAGATCCAGCGGCACGACCTGGGCCGACGCGGTCGGCACGGTGGTTCGCAGCCGCGCCATCGCCGCTACGGCCTTGTCCTGGTCGCGCGCGGCGAGCACGACGTGGGCGCCGTGAGCGGCCAGCGCGAGCGCCGTCTCCAGCCCGAGGCCGCCGTTGGCGCCGGTCACCACCGCGACCCGCCCGGACTGGTCGGGGATATCGGCTGCGCTCCAGCTCATCGGAACCCTCCGTCTCGCACCACGGCTGCCGGCCCTCCGCATGATAGCCCGCGCCGGCCGGCCAGCCTGCCGGTCGGCTGACCGGCTGACCGGCTGACCGGCTGACCGGCTGGCTGGCTGGCTGGCTAGGGTGCCGTCGTGAGGTGCCCAGGGTGACCGACGTCATCCCGTTCGGCCTGCTCGTCGCGCTGTTCGCAGCCGCGGCCCTGGTCGCCGTGCTGGCCAACCGGTTGGGCGAACGGCTTCGGGTGCCAGCACCTGCGCTGTTCCTGGTGGTCGCCGCGATCGCCTCGGATCTGCTGCCCGAGCTCTACCCCTCGATCACGACCGTGCAGCGGATCGTCACGGTCGCCTTGGTGGTCATCCTGTTCGACGGCGGGATGCGGATCGGCCGGCGGCGCTGGCGATCCGCGGCCGGAGCGATCGTCTGGGTCGGCGTGGTCGGCACCTTCCTCACCGCCGGCGCGGTCGCGCTGCTGTGCCGGGTCCTGTTCGGCCTGGACTGGCTGCCGGCGCTGCTGATCGGGACCGCGGTCGCGCCGACCGATCCGGCGGTGGTCTTCTCGGTGCTTGGCCGGCGCGAGGTCACCGGCCGGTCCGCGGTGATCCTGGAGGGCGAATCCGGCATCAACGACCCGGTCGGCATTGCGTTGCTGGCCAGCCTGCTCGCCGCCACCGAGCTCACCGGACCGGACGCGGTGCTGGTCGGAGTCCGGGAGTTCGTGCTGCAGATGAGTGTCGGCGCGGTGGTCGGCTGGCTCGGCGGCCTGGCCCTGGCCAGGTTCATCCAGCGGGTCCCGCTACCTAGCGAGGCGCTCTACCCGCTGCGCACGCTCGCCGCCGCGTTCGCCATCTACGGGCTGGCCACGGTCGGCCACGGCTCCGGATTCCTGGCGGTGTTCATCGCCGGGATCATGCTCGGCGACATCCGGGCGCCGTACAAGGGCGAGATCGAGCGGTTCCACTCCTCGCTGGCCAGCCTGGGCGAGATCGTGGCGTTCACCGTGCTGGGCCTGACCCTGCAACTGGACACGCTGACCCGCGACCACGCCTGGCTGACCGGGCTGGCCCTGGCCGTGCTGCTGACCCTGGTGGTCCGGCCGGCCCTGGTCGGGCTGCTGCTGTGGCCGATCCGGCTGCGGCCGGGTGAGCGGGTCTTCGTGCTCTGGGCCGGGCTCAAGGGTGCGGTGCCCATCCTGCTCGGCACGTTCGTGCTGGCGTCCGGGACCGCCGATGCCGTGCACAGCTACGCGATCATCTTCGTGGTCGTGACGTTCTCGGTGGTGGTGCAGGGTGGGCTGGTCCCGGCGGTGGCCCGGGCGGCCAACGTTCCGATGAGTGCCGTGCAGACCGAGCCGTGGACGCTCGGGGTACGGCTACGGCACGAGCCCCGAGGTTTGCGGCGCTACCTGGTCGGCCCGCACACACCGGCCGCCGGCCGCCCGATCGGCGCACTCGATCTGGGCGAGTCGGTCTGGATCACGTTGCTGATCCGGGGCGGTGAGCTGGTGCCGGTCCGGTCCGACACCGTGCTGCAGCCGGGCGACGAGGTCTTCGCGCTGACCGATCCGGACCACGGCATCGACCCGGCGCCGCTGTTCGATCCTGGCCACCAGAGCTAGCCGGAATTCGGGGCACGTTCGAGGCGCGTTCAACCGCCGTCGGCGTGTCGTTCCGTGTGGGATGCCCGATCTTTGGCAATAATGCGATCAAAAGGGAAGGGTCCCTTCCATGTATGAGATGGAAGGGACCCTTCAGGGTTCCTGCGGTCATCGCGATCCGATTGCTCGGTCAGCGGTTCTGCGGAACCCACGCCACCATCGCTAGCAACTTCCCACGAACTCCGGTTGCCCGGTGCTCGCGTGCCCTGGAGTTGCCTCCTGGGCGGGTCACCTTTGTTAGTGGCGGTGAGAGCTTTGTAGTCCTGCTTGGAGGCCCCGCGCAAGGGCCCAAACGAGCTTATTTCAAGATTCTTTAGCGGTTCGCGGGATGTCCACAGAACCGTCCCGGTTACCCCCAAGCCAGGCGTAGTTATCCACCAGTTCCCCACCGCTGTGTCCACAGCCGAGGTGGCTAGAAGCCGTCACCCGGATGGACCACGCGAGGTTCACTCGTCCGGCCCAGCCACTCGCCCGGACCGCCCGACTGGTCCGTCCCAGCGTCTTGCCGCCGGCCGGTCTAGGCCGCCGCCCCGCTCGGCGTGACTACCCGCCACACTCCACCGAAGCTGGTCACGTTGTGACACAGCACCTCGTTCTTGCCTTCGTTCACGTAGTAGTACAGCGGGTGGCCGGCGTAGCTGACCTGGCGGGTGCCATCGGTCCGCGGGGTCACCGCAAGCAGCTCGGCGCGCACCGCGCCGGTGGCCACCGGCGAGCCGTCGGTCAGCACCGGGGGCCATTCGTCGGCGCACGCGTCGTAGCACTGTGGAACGCCGCCGGTCTCCAGGTCGAACAGATACATCGCCTGACCGCTCTGGTCGAACAGCATCTCGCCGTAGTCGCTCGTCGCCGCCTTCACCACCAGCCCGGCAGCGGACGGCTGCGGTGCCGGCGGGGTACCGGTAGCCGGCGCGGTTCCGGTGGCCGGCTGCGATACCGGTGGGGTTCCTGCGGTCGCCGCCATCCGGGCCCGATCGTCACCGGCACAGCCCGGGAGCGCGGCAACCGCGAGCACGGCCGTCGCCAGCACCACTCGCCGCCAGGTCGTTCGTGCTGCCATCCAACGAATCCTGACGCCGGCCACATCACGGCGGTACGCACGACACCCGTCCGGCCCATCGACCTACCGTGTGGTCAGTACGCTGTCCGACTCCACGGCACCGACCGGACTGGATCGAACCATGCCCGAACCAGTGCTCGCGCTGCTTCGGGCTGTGCTGCGTCGCACCCGCGTTCGCGGTCTCGGCCGACTTCGCCATCGACAAGCCGGCCGGGCAGGCCTGTCCCAACCTGCGGGCGGACTTCCGCTGCGGAATCCACCGCGACCTTCGGGCGCGCGGATTCGCCGGCTGTGCCGTCTACGACTGCTTCGGTGCCGGGCAGCAGGTAGCCCAGGTCACGTTCGGCGGCCGGGACTGGCGGCAGAATCCGGACACTGCCCGGCAGATGTTCGATGTGTTCGCGGTGCTGCGCCGGCTGCACGAGTTGCTCTGGCACCTGAGCGAGGCGGTCGGACTGGCCCCGGCCGGGCCGCTGCGCGCCGAGTTCGAGCAGGCGCGGGATCGGATCGCCTCACTCACCGGCGGCACACCGCAGCAGCTGCTCGCGCTTGACCCGGCCGAGCATCGACGCACGGTCGGCCCGGCGCTGACCCGGATCAGCGAGCTGGTCCGCGGTCCGGCCGGGCCGGTCCGCGTCGACCGCGCCGGGGCCGACCTCATCGGTGCCGATTTTCGCGGCGCCAATCTGCGCGGCGCATTGCTCGCTGGTGCCGACCTCACCGGTGCCGACCTGGGCCTGGCGGATCTCGCCGGTGCCGACCTCAGGGGCGCCAGGCTCGGCCGGGCTGACCTGGGCCGGAGCATCTTCGTGCACCAGTCACAGCTCGATGCCGCCACCGGCGATGGCGCCACCAAGCTGCCGGCGGGGCTGGCCCGGCCAGCGCACTGGCAGCCGATCCGGCTACGGATTAACGCCAATCTGGGGATCAAAGTGTGCCGTAGTGGTGTGCTCGGCCGGATGGTGCCGTAAGAATGTGGACGGTCACCATTCCCGGTTTCGGAGGATCTCCCGTGGCTTCGTTAACCCTTCGCCAGACCATCGTTGCCGCCGTCACCGCCGGCGCCGTCACGCTGGTCGTCGGGGCGATCGCACCCAGCGCCTCGGCGGGCCGCGCGCAGCCGAGCAGCACGACGGGCACCGGAGCGGTGTTTATCGCAAACCCGGTCCAATCGACCGGCGACCAGTCGTTGACCGACCAGAAGGACTCCGCAACTGCCGTGCCGGCCGGTGCGTACTACTCGGTCACGCTGCAAGACCTGGACGGCAGCGGCTACCTGACCGGCCGGTGGGCGAACATCCGCAGCGAGACCGGTGACCCCGCGTTCTCGGCCACCAACACGTTCGTCTTCGACCGTCACGATGACCAGTTCGAGCAGGTCATGGCCTACTTCTGGATCACCGAGGCACAGCGCTATCTGCGCGGGCTCGGCTTCACCGGCCAGCCGGGCCAGCTCCGCGAGGTCAACGCCGAGTCGCAGGACCTGCGGATCAACCAGTGGGGCGCGGACAACTCGTTCTCCTGGGACAAGAAGGACATGATCAAGCTTGGCAAGGGCGGAGTCGACGACGCCGAGGACGGCGAGGTGATCGTGCACGAGTACGGCCACGCCGTGCACGACGCCCAGGTGTCGGGATTCGGAACCTCGTTGGAGGCCGGCTCGATCGGCGAAGGGTTCGGCGACTACCTGGCCGTGACCGTCGGTCTGCACGTCGCGGCCCAGAACGGCGTTGCGGTGCTGGCCCCGGCGGCGTGCGTGGCCGACTGGGATGCCACGTCCTACACCGCGAACGCACCGCACTGCCTGCGCCGGGTCGACACCAACCGGACCTACCCCAACCGGGTCGGCCAGGTGCACGCGGACGGTCAGATCTGGTCCAGGGCACTGTGGGACATCCGCACCGCACTCGGCGCCGCTGTCGCCGACCGGATCATCGTCGAGGCGCAGTTCGACTTCGCCCCCAACACCAGTTTCCAGGCCGCGGCCCTGGCGACCATCGCCACCGCCAACGAGCTGGCCGGACCCGCGGCGGCGAACGCCGTACGGGCCGCTTTCCAGGATCGGGAGATCCCTGGCGTCTGAACCGGACGGACGGGCATCGGCGTGAACGACTACGAGCTGACCGAGGCGCTGCAGCGCGCTCAGGCCGGCGACGAGGTCGGCTTCGCCGAGTTGTGGCGCGCGCTGCAACCTCCGGTGCTGCGCTACCTGCGGGTCGTGGTCGGTGAGCTGGCCGAGGACGTTGCCGCGGAGACCTGGCTGCAGGTCGTCCGCGACCTACCGGGATTCCGCGGCAACGGTGCCAGGTTCCGCGCGTGGTTGTTCGTGGTGGCCCGCAATCGCGGGCTGGACGCGGTCCGGCGCGCCAGCCGGCGGCTCGAAGCACCGGCCGACCTGTTCGCGCTGGCCGGCCGCCCAGCCGCGGCAGACACCGAGCAGGAGGTCCTGACCTGGCTGGCCACCGAGCGGGCGCTGGCGCTGATCGCCAGCCTGCCGGCCGACCAGGCCGAGGCGGTCGCGCTGCGGGTGATCGCCGGACTCTCCGCACAGGCGGCCGGCGAGGTGCTCGGCAAGCATCCGGGCGCGGTTCGGGTGGCGGCCATGCGTGGCCTGCGGCGGCTTGCCGACCAGCTCGAGCGGGAGCCTGCCGGTCCCGCCCTACCCGAGCCGGATCGGGTCGTGGGTCAGCGGGGCGGGCGGCACCCGGTTGAAGCAATCGAACGCGGTGTAACGCATTAGGCCGCCCGGACGCTTTTCGATCAGCATGCGCACATCTCCTTCTGGTCCGCGGGTTCCCCGTCGTGGCCTGGCCCGCCGCAGTGGTGGCAGGCCAGGTCGCGATCGGGCTGAGCTGGATGCGCTGCTCAGTGCCGCAACCGAAGAAGGTCATCCGCGCGAGCTGGCCGGTGAGCAGGCCGCGGTAGCGGCTTACCGGGCTGCGTTCGCAGCCGCCACGCAGGCGGCCGAGCCCAGCCCGCACCGCCGTCTATCAGCCCGAGTGCGGTCGTTCGGGGCCGCAAACCTGGCGACTCGGGCAGCGGCCTGTCTCACCGTGCTTTCCTTGGGTGCGCTCGGTTATGCCGCCGAGGCCGGAGTGCTGCCGGATCGGGCACAGAGCATCGCGCACCGCTGGTTCGGCGGGGTCGGCGTGCCCAAGCCGGGCCAGAGCACGGTTGCGGCACCGACCGCGGATCCGACCACCGCCGTGCCGAGCCCGCAGCCCACCGCTGTGCCGACCCAGCCGAGTCCGACTCCGACCCAGCCCCCGGTCGAGGCACCCGACACCAGGTCACTGATTGGGCTGTGCCATGCCGTTGCCGCCCAGCCGGGCGCCGGCCCGGGTCCCGCGATGAGCGCGGCCGCGTTCCAGCGGTTGGCTGCGGCGGCCGGAGGTGCGGACCGGATCGAGGCCTTCTGCACCGATCTGCTGGCCACGCCGAGCCCTGGGCAGCCCGATCCGCCTGGTCCCACCAGCCCTGACCAACCGGGCCAGCCCGAGAGTCCGGGCGGCCAAGGTGACGGACCGGGCAGCGGCCAGAGCGGGAGCGGCAGCGGTTCGGTCCCGAGCCAGCCCGGCGGTGCCCAGACCGCGCCGGCGGACCAGCCGGCACACCCAGATCGTCCGGAGCTACCGGATCAACACTGATCGGCTCGCCGATCGACAGCTATGGAAAGGGTCCCACACATGAGGTCTGTCTTAGGGAGGGGGCGGGCCGGCCGGCTCGCCGTCATCACCGGCGCCGTCGCGCTCGCCGGTGCGTTGCTGAGCATGCCGAGCGCCTCCGCGGTCAACATCGGGAATGAGGGCTGCACACCCGGGTTCTGGAAGAACCACCCCACCATCTGGGAGGAATACAGCCCGGCAACCACGGTGGGCTCGGTGTGGAACTTCGGCGCCGCGCCGGCCGACGTCGCGGACTACGCCAACACCACATTCCTGGCCGCCCTGGATGGCGGCGGTGGTCCCGGTCTCGCCGGCGCTACCAAGATCCTGATGCGCGCGTCAGTCGCGGCCTACCTGAACGCCGCGCACGAAGGCGTGGGCTACCCGTTCCGCCGGTTTACCGCACCGCCCGAGCCGGGCGGCATGCAGCCGCTGATCGACGCCGCGCTGGCCTCGGGTGACCGCGACCAGATGCTGGCGCTGGCCACCCTGCTCGACAACACCAACAACCTCGGTAGCCCGTTCTGCGACTGACCGAGCGAGGAGCGGCTGGGCTCCCGTGACCACCCGATCCTGGGGCCCAGTCCACCGGCTTGGGGCGACCACGACCAGGTGATGGTCGCCCCAAGCTCGGCCAGCTCAGGCCGTCTTGACGTCCAGCCCCGGCTTGTTCGCAGGTTTCTCGCCGACCGGGCGCAGGATCCAGAAGCACGCGGACTCGACCAGCCAGAACAGCGCCAACCACAGCAGAATCACCGCGGCCGGCACGATCACGAAGAACGCCGCCGGGATCGCGACCGGTAACCACTGCACCACATGCTTTGGCCGGGCCCCGGACAGCTTCGACTTCAGCCGAACCGCACCCCACATCATCCAGCGCCGCACGAACGGAACGCCGAGCTCGCGCATCGACCGGCGGAACAGCCCGTCCGCATCGTGTCTGGGCACCCCGGAGGCTCGCTTACACATGAAGTCGTGCAGGATCGCCGCCTTCGTGTAGTCCCCGTAGGCCGGTAGCAACCACACGAACGGCCGCGCACCGAGGCGAAATCGGTGCGGAATCCGGCCGGCACCGTGAAGTGCTCCCACGCACCTGCGTACTCGATCGGCTCGACCGTGGCCCACCACTTCGCGATAACGCCGGGCGGTGCTGCGAGTGAGCCGAATGCGGCGAAGCTTGACCGCTTCCTGCACGCACGGGATCGCCGCCGCAACCGGGCGGGCGCGGCGGCGATCCCAGTCAGAGGGTCAGGGCCCGGGGGCCGGACACTGCGTGAGCGTGTCGCCCAAGGCCGGGTTGTAGCGCTGCGGGAAGGCGGCAAAGCCACCGTTGTAGGGCGGCGGCGTCCATGGCGTGTTCCAGATCAGGATCAGGCTGTACCAGCCGGTCGCCGGCACCTGGAACACCCGGCACACCGAGCCGGTCGGTGACGGCACGTTGTCCGCGATGACGTGGAGGTTCTCCAGCGCGCTCCGGTTACGGACGTACGTGCTCGGCACACCCGGCGTGCTCCCGGCCAGGTAGACCCGCGTGTCGGTGTTGTGGTTGACCCGGAAGCCCTGGCCAGCCTGCATGTACACCTGCATGGTGCGCACCGGGTTGGCGAAGTTGAGCCCGATCGCGGTGGAGATCCCCCCGGTCGGGCTGGTCGGCACGCCCATCACCTCGCGCAGCTCCCAGAACATCACCGAGTACACCCCGGTCCCGCTGTACTTGGTGACGTTGGCCAGATAGTTCCCCGGTGGGCGGTAGCCGGAGTTGATGGCGATCACATCGGTTGCCGCACCGCCCCAAACGCTGCTGGCCAGCACACCGCCGGTTGCCGGGTCGACCAGGGTCAGGTCGTAGTCGACCCCGGCCTGCGGGCGGACCGCGACCGCGGTCCAGTACGACGGCAGGGTGGTGGCGAAGCTGTAGCTGTCCGCGGCGCCGGCCACGACCGGGGTGCGCGGTGCCAGACCGACCACAGCCACGGCCGGACTGAGCAGGGCAAAGCTGGCGGCCGCGACGGCACCAACGAGCACGCCGCGACGAACCCGACGATCGGCCATGGCAAGCCTCCGAACCCGAGGCGGGCCGGCGCCCCCTCGACACCGGCATGGTTCTCGATCGGGCTTTGGGCTCGCTTAAGGTGAGCTTCAGGTTCGTTCACGCGGCACCGACCGCGAGGGGATGGATCGGGTGACTGCAGGCAGCACACTCCCGGCTGGGGTGCAGGTCGGGCACTGGACGGATCCGGTCGGGCGGACCGGCTGCACGGTCGTGCTGACCCCGGCCGGCGCGATCGGCGGGGTGGACGTGCGCGGCGGCGCACCGGGCACCCTGGGCACCGACGGGTTGCGGCCGGGCACGGTGGTACAGACCGCGCACGGGGTGTTGCTCACCGGCGGTAGTGCGTTCGGGCTTGGTGCGGCCAGCGGCATCCTGCGCTACTACGAGGAGCAGGGCGTCGGCTACCCGATCGGCCCGGCGCTGGTGCCGATCGTCGGCGGCGCAGTGATCTTCGATCTGCTCAACGGTGATCTCCAGGCCAGGCCGGATGCCGAGGCCGGCTACGCCGCTTGCCAGGCGGCCGGCACCGATCCCGAGGAGGGGGCGGTCGGTGCCGGTACCGGAGCCACGGTGGCCAAGGGCGGCGCCATGACCGAGATCCGGCCGGGCGGGCTCGGGATCGCCTGTGCCACGGCCGGGCCCGCCACGGTCAGCGCGATCATGGTCGCGAACAGTGTGGGTGGGATCTGGGACGACCAGCGCAACGAGTGGGTGGCCCCGTTGACCAGCTGGGACCGGGCCACCCCGCTGCTGCCCGGTGGGAACACCACGATCGGAGTCGTGGTGACCGACGCGACGCTATCCAAGGAGCAGGCCAACCGGATCGCGATGGTCGCGCACGACGGCATCGCGAGGGCAGTCCGGCCGGCGCACACGCTTTACGACGGCGACACCATCTTCTGCCTCGCCACCGGTCAGGCAGCGGCCCCCTACGACGCGGTCGAGGCGGTCGCCGCCGACCTCGTCGCACAGGCCATCGCGTCCGGCGTCCGAGCGGCCCAGTCGTGAGCGGTGCCTAGGGTCTGGAGACTCTCGCCGCCTACCCGGGTCCTTCGCGCAGCTGCTCGGCCCGAGCGGCCCGGGTAGTCGCCTCGGTCATCACGATCGTGGTCACGACGGCAAGCAGCAGCGCAGCACCGGCCGCGATCGCGATCGTGCCCGGCTCGATCGGATAGCGCAGCGGAGGCGTGATCGGCGTCACCGCGAATGTGGGCACCTTGGACACCACCGACCAGGCCGCCGCCAGCCCGGCGAGCGGCCCGACCACCGCGGCCGCACCCAGGATCACCGCGTGCTCGAGCAGCAGCCCGGTCCGCAACGACCGCCGCTTTGCGCCCACCGCGGCCAGCGCGGCCAACTCGTAGCCGCGGCGCCGGCTGGTCGCGTACAGCTCGATCGCGGTCGCCCCGGTGGCCAGCAACGCGGCCGCGGCCGCCACCGCGAGCAGCAGCCGCAACGCCAGCCCCGGGCCTTGCGAGCCGAACCGCATCGCCAGATCGGCGGCCCGCTGCTGTCCGATGACCGGGATCCCGGCCGCCTCGAGCTCGGTCGCGACCCGGTCGGCCGCACCGGGCGCGCACCAGACCTCGTATCCGGTCGGCTCGCTCTGGCCGAACGCGGCGCGCTCGGCCAGCTTCTGGTCCACCAACACGCCTGCTCCGGCCACCCCGGGTAGGCCTCCGGTCCGTTCCACCGGTGCGATGGCCAGCACGGCACCGTCCAAGCCGACGACCGCGGCTCCGAACGGATCCGGCTGGGTTCCTCCGGTGGTCAGCGCCGGCAGCGGGTCCGGATGGGTGTTCGGGATGGCCTGGATCCGTCCGATCGGGAAGAACTCCAGGATTAGCCCCGCTGATCCCGGCCGCACCCCGTCCGCGGTCTCTGGCTCCTGCGACCGCCAGGCGGCCGACCTGGTGAACCCGGCGTCGACCGGTTGCCAGCCGTCCGGGGTGCGAATCTGCAGGTCGGCGACCCGCAGCCGGACCGTGCTCAGCGCCGGGTTGCTGCCAGGTTCCTGCCCGGCCACCTCGGCGGTGAGCCCGCGCAGCTCGCACCCCTCCCGGCAGCCGGGCAGCGCCGCCTCCTGCCTGACCTGCCGCCGGTCGCGCAGCTCGCCGAACTGGACCTGCCGCAGGGTGCGGCTGCCGGGCACGTGGACCTGCGCCACTAGCCGGTAGTAGAGCCCGCGCGGGCTGGCCTGCAACTGGACCGACGCCCGCAGCCGACTTCCGGTGAGCAGCACCGGCTCGGCCAATCCCGCAACCGCTATCGACTCCAAAAGCTCGGGCAAGGGCCGGCTGGCCAGGTCGTCGCGCCAGTATGCGACCTGGGCGAACCGCACCGGGTCGACGGCAATCATCGTGGCGGTTGCGCCCGCTGGAAGGCGGCGCGCGGTCACCGCGACCGCCGAGGTGCCGGCCGGATCGATCTGGCGTACCGCGTCGGCCAGCGCGGCCGAGCTCGGCGCCGAGACCGAGAGCACGGTGTCCGCGCCGAGCTGGGTCAGCGCTACCTCGGTGTGGTTGGTGCGCGCGCTGGACCAGGCCGCGGTGGCGAACGTCACCAGACCGAGCGAGTTGACCAGCACGATGAGAGTCGCCGCCGGGCCGGTGCCGCGGGCCAGCCGCCGGGCGGCGAGAAACGGGCCGATCCCGCCGTGCCGGCGGGTCAGCCGGAGCACGGGTCTGGCCAGGTAGGGCAGGATCCGCGCGGCCAGCACCGCGCAGGCCAGCGCGAGCAGTCCGGGAGCCAGCAGCGTGAGTGTGCTGTGCTCCGACGCGGTGCCGAGCAGCCCGCCGGTGGCGGCCCTGATAGCCGGCCTTGAGCAGGCGCAGCGAGGTCTCCGAGTCTTCAGTGATGCACCACTCGGGCCAGCCACCGATCTCCTCCAGGGTGCGGCGCCGGATCAACCCCATCGTGCCGGCAAAGATGATCGAGTTGCGCGAGTTCCTGGAGGGCATGGACGCGGCGAAGAAGTGCTGTAGGCGTCGTAGCACGCGGTCAGGCACGGGTCGTTCTCGTATTCGCGGTAGTCCTGCGGGGTCTGCACGAACGCCACCGACGGTTCGGCGAAGTAGCCGACCACCCGGCGCGGCCAGCCGGGGTCGACCAGGTAGTCGGCATCGACCACGCCGATCAGTTCCACGTCCGGGTCGAGATGCTGGGCCGAGACCAGGTTCAGTGCGCCCGCCTTGAACCCCGGCGCCTCGACGTGCACGAACCTGACCCGCGGTCGATCCCGGCAGTAGTCGGCCACCGGCTGCCAGGTCTGCGGATCCGGGGTGTTGTTGTCGATGACCAGGATGTCCAGGTTGGGGTAGTCGATGGCCTCTAGCGACTTGATTGTCTCGATCACCATGTCGGCCGGCTCGTTGTAGGTCGGAACCTGGAGCGAGACCTTCGGCAGGTAGCCGGGATCCGGCTCCGGGATGATCCGGGTGGCTCGGACCCGGCCCAATACGTCGCACCCTTCGAACGCGAAGTAGCCGGAGATCAGCAGTGCCAGGATCTCCAGCCCGAGCAGCACCACCGAGGCCGCGGTAGCGGCGGCGGACAGGTCGCCGGCGAACGTGAGATAGCCACCTAGCGTCAGGTAGGCCAGCGCGGCGCTGAGGTAGCTACCAAGGAAGACCTGGCCGATCGGATTCCAGTGCGGCAGGACGAAGATCACGAACAGGCAGGCCACGAACGTGGCACCGGCCGCGGTCAGGACGTACGCGGACACCAGGTTCCATAGCCGTGCGGCGAGCTCCGCGCTACCCAGGCAGAGCAGCGCGGCCAGCAGGATCCCGGCGATCCGCGAGGCGAACCGGACCCGATGACCCAGCAGCACGAGCAGCACGGTGGCCAGGACCAGGGTCACCGTGCCGGCCAGGATGACGGTCAGGAGCACGTGAGCTCCTTCATCAGGTTCAGCTCGTCGAGCAGCAACCGCGGCAGCAGGAAATGCTCGCGCACCCGCTCGCGGCCCAGCTCGCCGAGCCGGTCCCGTTCGGCCGGATCGGCCAGCAACCGGGCGATCGCCGCGGCGCACTTCTCGACGTCGTCGACCAGGAAGCCGCCGGCGCCATCGGCCAGCTGCAGCGGAATGCCGCCGACGCTGCCGGCCACGACCGGGGTCTGCTTCCACATCGCCTCGGACACCACCAGCCCAAAGCCCTCCCTGACCGACTTCTGCACGACCACGTCGGACAGCCGCTGGAACGCGTTGACCTCGACGTTGCCGACCCCGTTGAGGTTGCTGAACACGTGCACGAGATCGTCCTTGCGACCGATCGCCTGGACCTGCTCGTAGATGTGCCAGCCTTCCGGGTCGTCGGCCGCCGTCGAGCCGACCAGGGCCAGTTGCAGGTCGGGGACCTGCTCGCGAACGATCCGGTAGGCCTCGATCACGCCGAGCGGATCCTTCCACGGGTCAAACCGCGCCACCTGGGTGATCAGCGGCCGGTCCAGCCGGATCCCGATCCAGTCCAGGACCTGCCGAGCCAGGTCTTCGGGAAGGCTCAGGTTCTTCGGGCTGAGCGGGTCGATCGCGGGCGGGATCGACACCGCTCTCGCCACCGGCAGGTCCGGCAGCACAAACTCGTCGAGGGTGAACACGGCCGCGTCGTAGCCGTCCAAGTAGCCGCGAACGAAGTCGACCACCTCGGGATCGGGATCCATAGTGTCGATATGGCAGCGCCAGACCCAGTGCGCCTCGGTGCCGCCGTGGTGCCGGCGTACCCCGGCCGGTTGCGGGTCGTGCACCACGATCACGTCGTAGGAGCCGTCGAGCTGCTCGGCGTTGGCTCGCGACGTGGCCTCGTAGGTCCGCCGATCCTTGGCGGACAGACCACCGTTGGCTCCCTGCAACCCGTTGTGGATCGCCTTGGCGATCTCGAAGAAACGGTCATCGGCATGGATGATCCTCCAGTCGGTCACCAGGGCGAGGTCGTTGAGCAACGGCACCATCGACCGCAGCAGCTCGGCGACCCCGCCGCCGTACGGGGTGGCATTCAGGTACAGCACCCGAAGACCGCGTAACGACTGCGCGACCTTGCTCAACTCGTCCATGAGCGGGTCCGGGGCAATGCCCCGATGGGTACGCATGCTGCGATCGCCCACGTCAACGGATTGCAGCATTCGGCTCCTTGGGGCTCGCTCGGACCAGGACCCGTGCTTACCCTCCGCCGCTGGGCTGACACGTTCGAGTGCGGAGTACGAGACGTACTGACCTGCCCCGGCCCGGGTTGGCGCACCGCTGGCGGGTAGCCCTCGTGGCCTGCACCGGGCAACAAGACCGGCTCACCCGAAGGGAGCGGAGCTGAGATGAGCAAGCTGCTCTACAAGCCATTCGGGACTGCGGTGAGCATCGCCGGCGGTCTGATGGCCGGCGCGCTGTTCAAGCGGATCTGGCATCTGGTCTCGGACCAGGACCAGCCGCCGAAGGCAACCGAGCAAGACTACGGCTGGGGCGAGGTGTTGGCCGCCGCCGCCCTGCAGGGTGCGGTGTTCGGGCTGGTCAAGGCCGCCATCGACCGGGCCGGCGCGACCGGCTTCCGGCGGATGACCGGCACCTGGCCGGGCTAGTCGTCCGAATCGAAGCGCCACCGGGTCTGGCTGTATTCCGCGCCCTTGCCGAAGCCGAACGCGGTCACCGGCGCTACCTCGAACACCAGGGCCTCGCCGCCGTCGCCGTAGAACGCGCCATCCCGGACGTCGAAGTGCCAATCGCTGCCGTACTTGGACTCGTACGCCGCGGCCAACCGGGCCAGCTTGGTCTCGTCGGTGGTGCGTAGGGCGTCGCCCTCCACCACCAGGTCGGTGCCCTCGTCGAGGGAGTCCCGCCCGGTCGTGATGACGCAGTGCGGGTTATCGGCAAGATTGCGGGCCTTGCGCTCGGTCGGCCCGGTGCAGAAGTACAGCGCGGCGTCGTCCCAGACCGCGATCAGCGGGGTGACATGCGGTCGGCCGTCCGGGCGAACCGTGGTCAGCCAGTAGACCGGTGCGGCCGCCAACTGCCGGCGGGCCTGGGACCAACCGATGGCCGAAGCGCCCTGGCTACTGAATCGGGGATCAAGGTCGGTGATCGGCTCGTTACGTACCATTCCTGCGCAACTACCCACGGCGGCTCGGGCCACACCTACCGATGGTCCGGTCGGCTCAACGTGTCGACCGCCGCCCGTACCGCCGCGACATCGACCGGCTGCGGCATCTCGCGGGCGGCCGCAGCGCCGATCAGCTCGGCCTGCTCGAGAATCGCCGACCGCCGGTCCGGATCATCGCCGGACACCTCGGTACAGCCGTCGAGCAACCGCAACAGTGCCAGCATCACGGTCGGCTCGCGAGCACCGTAGCGCCGGATCAGGCCGCACATCGTGGCCAGGTAGTCGCCGAACCGCCGGCCCGGCACGATCACGATCGCCCGCCCACCCGGATCGGCGGCCACGTCGTCGCCGAGCGACCGCTCGGCCAGTGCACAGAAGATCACCGAGAGGTGGTCGATCGCCTGCACCGCGGAGTAGGGGTCGTTGATGGCCGGTGACAGGGCCTTGCAGGCCAGGTCGACCAGCTGCCGAATGCCGAACGCGGCGTCCTGTTCGAACGTCCGCTCGAATCCGATCTGGACCGCGGACTCGACCGCCCGGCGGAACAGCAGCGGATCCGCCGGTGGGTCATCGGGCGATGGCCGCCACAGCCAGCCGAGCGTGGTGCCGGCCACCACGTGCTCCCCGACCCGCAACCGCAGCCTGACCGAGACTCCGTGCTCGATCGCGACCGGGAGCAAGTCCTCGGGATACGCGGCCTGCAGGTAGCCGGATCGGGTGGACGGTAACCGGACCGACCACGACGGCGGCAGCGGCGTTTGCTCGACGACCCGGCCCGGTTTGGTCCGGACCACCGCGAGGGTCCGCTTCTCCACCGCCCTGGTCACCGCGTCGATCTGGATGGAGTGCGCTAGGTGATCGGCGAAAAACACGACCGTCACCAGGCTCACGAACAGCAGCAGGATCGCGCCGGAGACGGCCAGCCGCGGGTAGTCCTCGGTGCGCGCACCGGATGAGACGCCCACTGTATAGAGCCCGGCCGCGGAGTAGACGAACGTGGCCACGAACACGCTGAGCACCATCTGGTTGGCCCGGTCGCGCAGGAAGTTGCGCAACAGCCGCGGCGAGAACTGGGTGGACGACAGCTGCAGCGCCACCACGGTGAGGCCCAGCACCAGTGCGATCACGGTGATCACCGTGCCGGCGATCGCGGTCAGCAACGTCCGCGCGTCGTCCGCCGTGCCCTGGAACAGCAGCGGCTCCAGCGCCGAGTCCGGCCCGATTTCCACCAGCGAGAATGCCGACCCGGCGACCAGCGCGGCCATTGCGGATATGCAGGGCAGCACCCACAGCGCCCCAGCGGTGTACTCCCTGATCGCCTCGCGACGGACCACGTTCCCCTCCCGGTCAACCGATTGGCAGTGCTCCCACCCGAAGCTGCACTCCGGCGTCCTCGGCCCATTCGGACCGGGACAGCGGCGGCGGTAGCTCGACTCCGGCCACCCCGGCCGGCGCCGCGAACTCCTCCCGCAACTGGTCGAGCAGCCGGGACGCCTGGCCGAGCGTCGCCGCCGACCCACCCGGATCGTCGATGCTCACGCCGAGCACCACCGCACCGTCCTGGGTGATGGCGATGATGGCCTGGTAGTAACCGCGGCCCCTGAGGTAGAGCGAAAACGCGCCGCGATCGCCCGGCATCTGCAACTCGGCGAGCTCGCGGGCATCCTGATCGGTCCCGGCCCGGTCGATGTAGACCCGCCGGAACGCGGCGAGCCGGAAGCCGCTTGGCTGATCCGGGCCGGCATAGCGGTCGATGAACGTGAGGAAGTCCTGCGGCCGCTGCTCCGGAAGCCAGACATAGACGTCCATACACGGCGGCATGAGCCGAGATTACCGCCGTCGAATGCTGTCACCCCGCCCACCTAGCAAGCCGTGATCGTGGTGGCCCAGCAGCACGAAGCACGCCGATCGGCGCGGTGAATCCACCACGATCACGAGCAGCGAGTGCGGCCTGGGAGCCCGCGCGGCCGGCGCGGGCTCCTGGGCCCCGCACTCGCTGGGGGGTTGACAAACACGTCGCTCGCTTACGTATACTCGACTACGAGTAACTGACTGAGAGTAATCCAGAAGCGGAGCGCACCATGGCGAAGCGGCGCAAGGTCAACAACCTGCTTGCCCTGGCCGTGCTGTCTTCGCTGTTCGAGCGGCCGATGCACCCCTACGAAATGGTCTCGGTGCTCAAAGAGCGCGGCAAAGACCAGAGCATGAAGATCAACTGGGGTTCGCTCTACACCGTCGTGCAGAACCTGGAGAAGCACGGCTTCATCGAGGCGACCAGCACCACCCGGCAGGGTCGCCGGCCGGAACGCACAGTCTACGAGCTGACCGAGGCCGGCCGGGATGAGCTGCTCGACTGGATGCGCGAGCTGGTCGGTGTCCCCGACCGGGAGTATCCGAAGTTCGAGGCCGCGTTGTCGGTGCTCGGCGTGCTCGGCCCGGACGAGGCAATCGACTTGCTGCAGCAGCGGCTGCGGCATCTCGACCGGCTGATCACCGCCGAGTGCGCGACGCTGGACCATCTGAGCCAGGAGCTGCCCAGGCTGTTCCTGATCGAGGCGGAGTACGCACTGGACATGCGCAGAGCCGAAGCGACCTGGGTGCGCGCGCTGCTGGCCGATCTGGCCGACGGCTCGCTGCCCGGCGTCGCGGAGTGGCGGCACTACCACGAGACCGGCGAGCTCCCACCCGAGATGAAGGAGCTGGCGGACAGGGGCCGGCCACTGGACTAACCCGCCGGCAGCACGCCGTAGACCTGAACGACCCCGGTGGGTGCGCGAACACCGGCACCGGGGCCGTCGACCCCGAACCGATCCCGCGTGAGCGGCATCCAGCTCAAGGTGGCAACCGCAAGGATAGCTGGCAGCACTCGCCTGGGCACCGGTTCGGACCACCAAGATCCGAACTCGGAGGATGCCCAATCATGACCATTTCTGCTGGTCCAACGCCTGCAATCGAGGCGAAGGAACTCACCAAGACCTACCCGGGCGGGGTGACGGCCCTCGATGGGCTGTCGATCACCGTGGCCCCGGGACAGGTGTACGGG
>JAKEEW010000046.1 GCA_022616375.1 Sporichthyaceae bacterium | reverse complement strand
GTTTACCGTCCGGTCGCGCCCGGGTCGATTGCTTGACATCCGGTGCTGCCGAAATCGGCCGACCTGCGCGCCGGCCCACAATCCGACCCACCGGGGCGCCGGTGCCCGGCGGAGCGACCGGAGTGGCGAGACCGATCGGGTCGCGCCCGACCTCCGGAGGCGAGACCGACCGAGCCGAGCCGAGCCGTACCTCGACCAGACCAAGCCGCACCCGAGCTCCGCCAGAGCCAGCGGCCAGCCGACCCGCACCCTTGACCCGACCCGTCTCCCGCCGCCGGCCGACCAAGTCGAGCTAGCCGAACCCGCCGAACGGACCAGCGCAGCCCACGGCCAGGCGCAGCCCAACAGGTCGGCGCCGCCGCCGTCCGACACCCGGGGACGGGACTGTGCATAACCTTGGGACGACCCGCGGCCGGCGTCGTTGGCACTTGTGTGGTCAAGCCAGGATCCCCAGCACCAGGGCCGCCGTCCACAGCGGACCAACAGCGCCCTCCCATCCTCGACCTAGCCTCTGACCTGCCCATTGAGGATTTATCCACAGAGCTCACAAGCCCTAGAACTACGGACGAGAAGAGATGTCAGAGGGATCCATGCTCAACGTCTGTCCGCCCGCTGGCTGGGGACGGTGCCCCGGGTTAGGAGTCCGGCCGCTCTTGCGGGATGCTGGGTGCCTTCCTACCCGGCCTGTCGGGACGCACACCGGACTAGCTGAACTTTCGCTCGGATAGCTTGTCAGCGCCTGCTGGTAGGAAAGACTTGGACCACGAGGTCGGCGGGCGCTCGCCCAGACCGAGGAGCGACCCAGGAGGCGGTGTCCGGTGAAGTTCAAAGTCGAGCGTGATGTCCTTGCGGACGCGGTGGCGTGGGCAGCACGAAGCCTGCCCAGCCGGCCGCCGCTTCCGGTGCTGGCCGGCGTGCTGCTCGAGACCGGTCCGAGCGGCATCACCCTGTCGAGCTTCGACTACGAGGTGTCCGCTCGAGTAGATGCACGCGCCGAGGTGGCCGACGACGGCCGCGCTCTGGTGTCCGGCAGGTTGCTGGCCGATATCGCGCGCAGCCTTCCCGATCGTCCGGTCGAGCTCGCCGCCGAAGGCGCGAAGGTCGTGTTGACCTGCGGCAGCGCCCGGTTCACCTTGATGACGTTGCCGGTGGACGACTACCCGGCGCTGCCCACCATGCCGTCCGCGTCCGGGTCAATCAGCGGCGACCTGCTCGCGGCCGCCGTCGGCCAGGTTGCGGTCGCCGCCGGCCGGGACGACACGCTTCCGGTGCTGACCGGGGTGCGGGTGGAGATCGAGGGCGAGACCGTCACGCTTGCGGCCACCGACCGCTACCGGCTCGCGGTGCGTGAGCTGACCTGGAAGCCCGAGCAGGGCGGGCTGTCCGCGGTGGCGCTGGTGCCGGCGCGGACCCTGGCAGAGACCGCCAAGGCGCTGGCCTCCAGCGGCGACGTCACGATCGCGCTGGCCGCGCCCGGCGGGGTGGGCGAAGGACTGATGGGATTCGAGGGCGGCGGCCGGCAGACCACGACCCGGCTGCTCGAAGGCGAGTTCCCGAAGTACCGGTCACTGCTTCCGAGCGAGTCGGCCACGGTCGCGACGGTGGAGACCGCTCCGTTCGTCGAGGCGGTCAAGCGGGTCGCGCTGGTAGCCGAGCGCAACACCCCGATCCGGCTGGCGTTCGCTGCCGGGGAGGTCGTGCTCGAGGCCGGCGCCGGCGACGAGGCGCAGGCTTCGGAGGCGATGGAGGCGGACCTGACCGGCGAGGCGATCTCGATCGCGTTCAACCCCGGCTACCTGCTCGACGGGCTCGGGGCGATCGCGGCCTCGCACGCGCAACTGTCGTTCACCACGCCGAACAAGCCGGCTGTGATCACTGCCGGTGGCGGCGAGAGCTCCGGCGACACCGAGCCGGCCGCGGACTACCGTTACCTGATCATGCCGGTGCGGCTGTCCGGCTGAGGCGGCCCGGTCGACCGGCGCGGGAGGAGATGCATCCGTCGTGGAGATCGGACTCGTCGGGCTGGGCCGGATGGGCGGCAATATGCGCGAGCGGTTGCGTCGCGCCGGCCACACCGTGGTGGGCTATGACCGCAATCCGGAGCTCGCGGATGTGCCGAGCCTGGATGAACTCGTGGCGAAGCTGGCCGCACCCCGGGTGGTCTGGGTGATGGTGCCGGCCGGCGAGCCGACCCGGCAGACGGTCCGGCACCTCGGTGAGCTTCTCGAGTCCGGCGATGTAGTGATCGAGGGTGGCAACTCGCGCTGGACCGACGACCAAATCCAGGCCGCTGAGCTGGCCGAACGCGGTATCGGCTACCTAGACGTGGGGGTCTCTGGCGGGATCTGGGGGTTGACCAACGGCTACGGGCTGATGGTCGGTGGCGCGGCCGAGCAGGTCGCGGTGGCGCAACCGATCTTCGATGCGCTCAAGCCGGAAGGCACATACGGATTTGTGCACGCCGGCACCGTGGGCGCCGGGCATTTCGCCAAGATGGTGCATAACGGCGTCGAGTATGGGCTCATGCAGTCCTACGCCGAGGGCTTCGAGCTGCTTCAGGCCGCAGAAGTTGTGGACAACGTGCCCGCGGTCTTCAAATCCTGGCGCGAGGGCACGGTGGTTCGGTCGTGGCTGCTCGACTTGCTGGATCGAGCACTCGACGAGGATCCCGAGCTGTCCAGCTTGCGGGGATATGTAGAGGACTCCGGTGAAGGCCGGTGGACCGTCGAGGCCGCGATTGACCACGCCGTGCCGTTGCCCGCGATCACTGCCGCGCTCTATGCCAGATTCGCCTCCCGGCAGGATGACTCCCCGGCCATGAAGGTGATCGCAGCGCTGCGTAACCAGTTTGGCGGGCACGCTGTGTCCGCCCGAGCGGCCGGCCAATCCGGCCAACCCGGTGAGCCAGGCCAACCCAGCCGACCCAGCCAGCCGGGCCCATCCGGCGCTCCTGATCACCCCGGTCCAAGCGGTTGAGCTGCGATGCATCTGGCTCAGCTGTCCTTGGTCGAGTTCCGCTCGTACGCCACCGCCGATGTTGCACTCGAGCCGGGTGTCACCGCTTTCGCCGGCCCGAACGGCCAGGGCAAGACCAACTTGATCGAGGCAGTGGGCTACCTGGCCAGCCAGGACAGTCACCGGGTCGCCACCGATGCGCCGCTGGTCCGGGCCGGCGCCACCCAGGCGGTGGTGCGCGGCGAGATCGTCCGGGACGGCCGGCGGCTACTGGTCGAGTTGGAG